>CAMWLX010000127.1 GCA_947175225.1 uncultured Porphyromonadaceae bacterium | reverse complement strand
TTCAGACTTGCATACCAAGAGGTTTCTCAGGTAAGCTATAGAATTCCGCTTAAGAACGCAAGAAATATATAAATTTATACATATCAATAACTTAAAACTACCAGAGATGAAGAAAAAAGTACTCTATGGAGCTTCCTTGGCGCTTTTGGCAAGTGTCAGCATGGGAACTCTTCAGTCCTGTAAGGACGACTTGAGCGACTTGAGGCAGGAGGTTGTTTACAATCAAAGTGACCTGATTGAGAAGCTTAAGACGCTTCGGGGAGACCTTGAAGGTCAAATCAAAGAATGTGAGAGGAATTGTTCGACTGAAAGAGTTCTTCTTAAAGCTAAAATCGATACTTTGACTGCTGATCTCAGCGGAAAGGTCGATACGACTACTTTTAATACCGAAGTTGCAAGATTACAGGGTCTGATCACTGATTTTGAAGGCAATTTGGCTGACAATGCGGTTATTTCCGGTCTTAACTCCAGCCTTAACACCCTTAATGATGCGTTTGAAGCCTACAAAACTGCTTCTGAGGCTGCTGCTAATGCAACATCAGCAGATCTCGCTGACCTCCGCGCAAAACTCACAACCCTTTCTTCTACAATCAACTCTGAGTTGACAGCTATCAATACTAAGATTTCTGAGCTTTCTGATGTTTATGAGAAAAGGTTCGATACAGTCACAGAAGACATTACTAACATTAAGAAAGACTATACTACTATTTCAAATACTGTAAATGGTCTTTCTGATAATGTTGGTAAACTTACCGATGATTTGGTTGCGTTAGGTGCTAAGTATGAGACTCAGCAGGCATCTATCACAGCTATGGAGAATGGTATCAATGACCTCTGGACTCAGGTGTTTGGCCCGGCTGGACTCAGCGATCAACTTTCTATGGTTCGCACTGAGCTTTTGGGTGAAATCGATGACCTTAAAGCTGAATATGTAAAAATCACTGCCGAGCATCAGGAGCTTTGGGAAGCAATTTTTGCTCCCGGTGGTATCAGCGATCAGATGCACCAGTACTATCAGGACAATAAGGCAGCTATTGACGAACTTACAGCAGCTCACAATGCACTTGCCGAAGATCAGAAGAATCTTTGGGAAGAGATCTATGGTGAAGGTGGCCTGACCTCTCAGATGTCTCAGATCTATAACTCTTGCATGGCTGCTATTGGCGATAACACTGCTGCTATCGAAGTTGTGGCTGCTTCTACTCAGGAACTTTGGGAAGGCGTGTTCGGCGAAGATGGCGTCGTAAGTCTGATTTCTCAGGTTTATAATGCTTGCCAGTCCGATATCAACGATCTTAAGAGTGAAAATGAGGAGATTTGGCTCGCTATGTATGGTGAGAATGGCTTGAGCGAACAGATGTCTATGTTCTATCGTGCTAATCAGGCTGCTATTCAAGAAGTGGCTGATGACCTTGAAACAGTAAGCACTAAGCTTAATAATCTCCTTGACCGTGTCAACGACCTTATCACCGGTATCCTTATCCAGAGCACTGACAACCCAATCTTCGGTAACTTCAGCATGCCACTCGGTATTAAGAGCAACCTTCTCTTCAACTGGTATGGCTATAACATGGATGAAGCATTCCAGTTCCCAAGTGCTGATGCTGAATACAACTACTGCAATGTTGACTATGGTACTGAGTTAGCACTTACAAGAGCAGATTTGGCAGCTCTTAAGCCAGAATATAAGGATGTAAATTATGGTTATCTCGGTGAAGTTGATCTTGGTAGACTTTATCTGACAGTAAACCCAATCAACCATAACTTCGATATGACTTCATTCAACCTTGAATCAACAGATGGCGCTAAGCTCCCATACGAAGTTAGAATTAAGAAGAACAACGACAAGCTTTACTGGGGCTACACTCGTGCTGATAAGGTTGAAGACAATGGTCTTTACTCAGCAGATGTTGTGATTTCAGGCAAGACACAGCAGGAACTCAGCAAAGGTATAGAGGCTACAAGAATTCATATCGATGAAGGTCTTAAGACTGCAGCTAAGGATCTTCTCAAGGATCGCACAAAACGCAATGCTTACAATATGCTCAAGGCTCTCTACAGCCAGATGAGTGGTATGCTTCCAATGTATGGTGTGCGTTATAGCTGGACATCCGGTGATGAGCCTTACGCAGTATTGAGCAACTACGACCTCGCAGTCGCTACTGCTAAGCCTCTCAGCTATAGCTTCCTCTATGGTAAGGGCACTACTAAGCACCTCCCAACTTACGGTCATATCGACAATATCTTCAAGGATCTCATCGATAAGGACAAGTTCAAATTCGAACTCAAGACTAAATTCAAGATCGATAAGTTCGAAGTGAAATTCACTGATTTCAAGTTTGATCTTAACGTTCAGCCAAGTACTAACTTTACAGATACTATTAAAGTTACTGTGACAGTTCCTGAAACTACTGCGGAAGGCACTTTGGAATCAACCGGTGAACATATTACAGTGACTGTTCCGGCTCAGACAACTACAGCAAATATTACAAGCAATGATCTTAAGCCTCTGATTGACGCTATCAATGACGGTTTCCAGAAGTCTATTAAGGATATGAATGATCAGCTTAATGGACAGATCAACGATCAGATTCGCAAGAATCTTATCGTAGAACTTCAGAAAGAGGTCAACGATATGCTTGATAATATTCAAGGTCAGATTACTGAGATGCTTGACGACCTTGAGGGTCAGATCAACGATCAGATGTCTAAGATCATTGACGACCTCATGACTTCTATCCAAAATAAGACTGGTGGTCTCTTCAATAGAGTTAACGATGCTATCGATGTTTATAATAAGGTTGCAGGTAAGATCAATGAATTCCTCGAAGATCCTAACCACTATCTCCAGGTAGCAATGTTCTACAAGGGTAAGGGTAATGTACATGTTCTTTCTACCAATAAGAATTATCCTACTCTCTTCAAGTATGCCGGTGGTGATGCTATCAGCCTTTATGCATCAAGCTACTCAGCTGAAATACTCGCTCCTGCTTACATGAAGTACATCGCTGTAACAGGTGGTACTAAAGCTGATGGCTCAAAGGTTAGTCCTGAAGATATTGAAGCTATCAACAAGGCAAGTGGTCTTAACAAGGTTTATCCGGGTGTTACTAAGCGCATTGGTGTTGCTGCAAGCAAGCTCGAAAAGAACGTTACATACGAGATCGTATATCAGGGTGTCGACTACTCTGGTAAGACATCAACTCAGAAATTCTACATCAAGGTTCAATAAGTTTTGATTAATTCGTGTCCGGAACCGATTCCGGTTCCGGACCGATAAAAAAAAGAAACTAACAGACAACCCAAATTAAAAAGAATTCAATTATGAAATTAAATAAAATTCTGCTCGCTGGTGCAATGCTTTTCGCAAGTGCTTCTGCTATCGCTCAGGAGACCATCACCGAGTATACATATGTCCCTAACTGGTATCTGCAGGGACAATTTGGAGGTCAGGAGACTCTTGGTGAGACTTCTTTCGGCCACCTCTTCAACCCGAACGCTCAGATTGCTGCCGGCTACAACTTCAACCCTTATATCGGTGCACGTCTCGCTGTCAATGCTTGGCAGTCTAAAGGCGCTCTCAATTTCTCAGAACCGATTGGCAACCAGCGTTGGAAATGGAACTATGTTGCTCCTACTGTGGATGCAGTTGTCAATCTTACTAACCTTATTGGTGGCTACAACCCTTATCGCGTAGTAGACGTTGACCTCATTGCTGGTATCGGTGCAAATATTGCTTGGAACAACAAAGAAGCCGTTGCAGCAAACAATCATATTCACAACGCATTCACTCAGCTTGATCCTAATAGCAATTATCAAGGTCTCGAACTTCTTTGGGATGGTACTAAGCCTCGTTTCCTCGGTCAGTTTGGTGCAGACCTTAACTTTAATGTTTCGGAAAATGTAGCTTTGGGTATTGAGCTTATGGCTAATGTCCTTCCTGATGGCTACAACTCTAAGAAGGCTGGCAACGCTGACTGGTATTTCAATGGTCTCGTTGGTATCAAGTATACCTTCGGTACTAAGTACAATAAGACTACTCGCGTAGTTGAAGTTCCTGTTCAGCAGCCGCAGATCATCGAGCGTATCATCGAGAAAGTTATCGAGCAGCCTGCTCAAGTTACAAACGTTGTTGACCAAGTTAAGCCGGAAATGCTCCGTCGCGACATCTTCTTCCGCATCAACACTGCTACTATCACTAAGGAAGAAATGTACAAGGTCAACGAAGTTGCTGAGTTCCTTAAGGATCATCCAAATGCAACAGTTGTTATCACCGGCTATGCTGACAAGGGTACCGGTACACTCGCCATCAACCTCCGACTCAGCAAGCAGCGTGCTGAAATCGTTGCCAACACTCTCAAGAAGCAGTTCAATATCGCTCCGAGCCGTATCATCGTGAAGAGCATGGGCGAAGCTGAAGAGCAGCCTTACGCTGATCCGGTTGACAACCGCGTTGCAATTTGTGTTTGCGAATAATGAAATTTAGCACAACAGGATACAATAAATCTAAAATATCCTGCGTTTATTAAAAAGCTCATCCGCCGTGACAGAGTGCACGGCGGATGTGTTTTAGTTTTCCTATCAGAATGCTATTAAACCAGATAATACATCTATATGAAAAAATTTTTACTTTCTGCAGCAATCGCGCTTCTTGCACTTCCTGCTTTTGCTGACCTTCAAGGCGATGGCTATTATAGAGTGCAGAATGCCATAACTAAACGCTATGCTTATTTGCTCGACAACAAAGGTTCTTTTGATTCAGGCACTACTTCGGCCGACGTGCAAGCCCTTGAGCTTTACCTTGACTTTCTGAAGGCTGAATCAGATCCTTCTACTATCTTCTATATCAATAAAGTAGATGTCTCAGGTTCGAAAATTTCTTATAATATCGGTGGGCAAGGAACGAGTATATACGGTTTTTTGGGGGAATATGTTAAAATTATGAAGATGAAAAGTGTAGACGGTATGCAAGGCTACCATATCTATGCTTCAAAAAGCACCTTGACAAAATATTTAGGAGATAAGAGGTCAAATCCGGATGCCGAAAAAGGGCTTTCCTCAATTGATGTCACCGATGAAAGAAGACTGTGGTATATTCATTCAGTTGATGCCGAATCAAGCGACTCCTATTTCGGTGTGCTTCCTACGCTTACAGCCAACGGAAAATATTATTATCCTATGTATGCCGGTTTCCCATACGATGCCAAATCAGAGGGAATGAAATTTTATACGATTACTAAAATCAATTCCATGCATAAGGAGCCGGCTGTAGCTCTTAAAGAGATAAAAGGTGTAATTCCGGCTGGAACTCCGGTAATAATAGAATGCTCCCATCCTCTCCCTACCGACAATCGATTGAATGTGGGTGCAACAGGAAATGCGGCTGATTTGACAGGAAATATGCTTAAGGGAGTATATTTCAATAATGATAATGGGTTTCATACGAATCACTTGGAATACAATAAAAAGACGATGCGAATCCTGACTGTAAAGAATGGAAATCTCGTCTTTGATGTAGCCGACATCGACTATCTTCCAAGAAATCAGGCTTATCTTCAGCTTACAGATGCTTCTCAGTACGGTGTCGGTTGCTACAAAGTAGTTTCAGAAGATGAGTATGATTCAAATTATGATGCTGTTGAGTCTATAGCGGTGGATATGTTGGTAGATGTCTACTCCATAGATGGCCACCTGATCAAGCAAGCCGTAAAGAAAGAGGATGTTCCTTCATTAGGAAAAGGTCTCTACATCTTGCGTCATGGCTCTGCATCTGAAAGGATGATTGTGCATTGATAATTCTTGCATTGCAACATTATATCCATTTTTATGTTATATAAAGTGAGGGCGCATGTATGCGTGTCCACACTTTATTGTTTTATTAGGAATTCAAAATTCCAAATACAAAATTATTAAAAAAATGGAAGAGCAACAAGATATGAAGACATTTGAAGATTTGGGAGTAGAACCTCGGCTACTTAAAGCTATTGGTGAACTCGGTTTTGAGCATCCAATGCCCATACAGGAAATGGTCATTCCTCATCTCATCAGTAAGGAAGGTGATGTGGTAGGGCTTGCTCAGACCGGTACAGGAAAGACAGCCGCTTTTGGTCTCCCCCTTCTTCAGCGTATTAATCCCGACAGCGATGCAACTCAAGCTCTCGTCATTGCTCCTACACGTGAACTTTGTCTTCAGATAGCAGGCGACCTCGCCGACTTTGCAAAGTATCTCGATGGCGTGAAGATAATCCCTGTCTATGGAGGCAGCAGCATTGAGTCACAGATAAAAGCGATCCGAAAAGGTGCCCAGGTGATTGTCGCTACCCCGGGGCGACTGATAGATTTGATCAAGAGGGGAGTGGTGAAGCTCGAAGGTGTCAACACTGTGATTCTTGATGAAGCTGATGAAATGCTGAATATGGGCTTTATCGACGACATCAATGAGATTCTCTCCCATGTCCCGGAAAATAGGAAGATGCTGATGTTCTCAGCTACAATGCCGAAAGAAATTGCTGCCATTGCACGCAATTTCATGAAGGAACCTGTGGAGTTTGTGGCGGGCAACAAAAATGAAGGTGCTAAAAATGTGAAGCACGTCTACTATATGGTCAAAGCCCATGACAAATATCTTGCCCTGAAGCGTGTTGCTGACAATAATCCTGATATCTACGGCATTATCTTTTGCCGCACAAAGAAAGAGACTCAGGAAATTGCCGACAAACTTATAGCCGATGGCTACAATGCTGACTGTCTGCATGGCGATCTGTCGCAAGCACAGCGTGATTTGGCTATGAAGAAATTCCGCGACCATGTGACTCAGCTCCTTGTGGCTACGGATGTAGCTGCCCGTGGTCTTGATGTCGATGATCTGACTCATGTCATCAACTATGGTCTCCCGGATGATGTAGCTGTATATACCCACCGTTCCGGTCGTACCGGTCGTGCTAACAAGACCGGTGTCTCAGTGGCAATCATCCATTCTCGTGAGCGCAACAAGCTCCGTGAAATAGAAAAGCGCATTGGAAAGACATTCGAATATAAGAAAGTCCCGACTCCCGATCATATTATAGAAAAGCAGATTTATCATCTCGCCGACCGTATCGAGCGTGTGGAAGTAGACGATGCTCAGATTGAGCGTTTCCTTCCCGGTGTGCGTAAGAAATTGGAATGGCTGTCGGAAGAAGACCTCTTGAAGCGTGTGCTGTCTCTTGAGTTCAACCGTCTTCTCGAATACTATCGCGATATGCCTGATATCGACCTCAATGCTGACGATAAGAAAGAGCGTGGCTCCCGCAAAGGGGAGCGTAAAGAGCACAGTGAGCGTGGGGAGCGTCGTCCCCGCGGCGACAAAGATCGTCGCACGGCAGAGGATGGCTACGAGCGTCTGATGGTCAATATCGGTAAGGCGCAGGGTTTCTTCCCCGGAAATCTGATGGAGCTTATCAATCGCTCGGTGGTAGGTGCTAAACCTGAGATCGGTCGCATCGACCTGATGCCGGAATATACGCTTTTCGATGTCAGAAAGCAGGATGCTCGCAAGGTGGTGGATGCCCTGAGAAACGCAGATTTCTTCGGAAGGAAAGTAAAGGCTGAGTTCGCTACAGACCGTGACTATTCCCGGGATGCTAAAGATAGGGTGAAGAAGGCTGATGCAAAGAAGAAAAAGGCAGAGAAAACTCCTCGCACCGACTATGAGATGTCGCTCGCAGGCCCGGCTGCTTCAAAGAAAAAGGAAAAGAAGGAGAAGAAGAGCAAGAAATCTGAAGCTCCCAAGTCCAAATACAACGGAAACTACGATATATTCAAAAAGAAATGATAAAAGAGAGCTTAAATTCTAAGCATAGTATTCGGAGTGTATTTTCATTTGATATGCAGTCTGAATCATGCATTCTGAATTTGCGTAAATGGTTATTGCTTGCTATATGCCTCGTGATTTCTATCACGGGGTATACTGACGTTAAAGCAGCCCAACCATTGACTGCTTCAAGCGTATTTGCTGAGATTCCTCTTGAAGTGCTCGACTTGCTACGCCCCTCCACACGCTTAGACATGCTCGACTATTACACTCAAGCCGACAGTATCATCATTGTAGAGGACGCGCTCGGAGGTCAGAGCCGTCTGGAGCAAGTGGCTCCCGACTATCTAAAGGTGGCAGTGACTCCAATCAGTACTCTTGAGATCAAACTTCTCCCTGCCAAAAAGGATCAGATCATAATGACACTTTATACTGTAGGTAATGATTCTCTTGCTGCGGATACGGAGGTGAAATTCTTCGATTCCTCATTGAAGCCTCTTCAAGCCGAGAAGTATCTGAAAGCCCCGGCTCTCAAAGAATTCTACAATCTGAAAAATTCGACCCTAAAGGAATCTGACTTGGCTGAGAAAATCCACTTCGAGGCGATTGCCTACTCCACAGGCCCGGGCGATACTCCATTGACTGCCACCCTGACCACTCCCGCCACTCTCTCCAAAGAAGACCGTGAGCTGCTGGCTCCTCTCTCTATCCCCTCCCTCTCTGCCCAATGGAAAGGAAAATTCCAATTCAAATAAAAGAATTTCAAAATTCAAAAAGAATAAATTCTAAATTCTAAATTTAATGTCACTAAATTAATATAGTTTAAGACGCTTAATGACGCGCACGGAGTGC
>CAMWLX010000126.1 GCA_947175225.1 uncultured Porphyromonadaceae bacterium | reverse complement strand
AAACTGGGGATTTTACTCTCCCGATTTCTGAGGATGCAAAATTACCGATTACAACCCTACACGGGTGCGTGAATTGAAACAATACCTTTTCTATGTAATTCAACTATTTCAGAAAGTCGCACCCTACACGGGTGCGTGAATTGAAACCAGATAATTGAGATAACTGAATCAGCAAAAATTTGGTCGCACCCTACACGGGTGCGTGAATTGAAACTCAATCGGCTATTAGCACCCCAGGGAGAGAAAGGCGTCGCACCCTACACGGGTGCGTGAATTGAAACTGCTTTTCCTCATCGTCCCGGCTCAGCAGGAGAGTCGCACCCTACACGGGTGCGTGAATTGAAACAACTTCTTATCATCATAAATATGGGACTTTTAGGGTCGCACCCTACACGGGTGCGTGAATTGAAACTTTTTTTGATTTTTTGCCCTGCTGTTTCTTTGCAGCGTCGCACCCTACACGGGTGCGTGAATTGAAACCATGTAGATGCCCTTCACGCCTACCACTCTGATAGTCGCACCCTACACGGGTGCGTGAATTGAAACGTCATGAGCGGGGCGCGGTAGAGCAAATCTTCCGGCGTCGCACCCTACACGGGTGCGTGAATTGAAACTTCAAAAGCGCAAATCATAGTGACCGTCAATGGCAAAGTCGCACCCTACACGGGTGCGTGAATTGAAACATGACCACGCAGAAGAAATCTACAGCACGGGATGTCGCACCCTACACGGGTGCGTGAATTGAAACTTTATGGAAGGATTTGTCAATGATTTCACATTCGAGTCGCACCCTACACGGGTGCGTGAATTGAAACTATAGCTGAGATATCACATGTATACCCAATGGCAGGTCGCACCCTACACGGGTGCGTGAATTGAAACAAAAAAAATGGTGTAATATGTTGCAACTCTCAAGTCGCACCCTACACGGGTGCGTGAATTGAAACATTATAAAAAAGATTATTAGAATTATAAACTATGTCGCACCCTACACGGGTGCGTGAATTGAAACTTATCACTCTAATATTGTAGTGTGTTATAGTCTGTGTCGCACCCTACACGGGTGCGTGAATTGAAACATTTTATAGTCCCGGCAAGCATCCGAAGATGCAGGGTCGCACCCTACACGGGTGCGTGAATTGAAACACCTCTATGCTTCCGAATGGCACATTGCTTGTCACGTCGCACCCTACACGGGTGCGTGAATTGAAACAATAGGGATAGCGGTAGGAGACTGAGGAGCTACAAGTCGCACTCTACACGGGTGCGTGAATTGAAACTTATGCAGCTTGTAGCCACGATCCGGAAATACATGTCGCACCCTACACGGGTGCGTGAATTGAAACATGGTCTCCTAAGAAAGTGTTTGATGAAGCTTACAGTCGCACCCTACACAGGTGCGTGAATTGAAACTCTCATGAAAGCGATCGTTGGTCACTTGGCAAAGTCGCACCCTACACGGGTGCGTGAATTGAAACATCTGGGCAAGGGCAATCGACGCAGGACTGAAAGGTCGCACCCTACACGGGTGCGTGAATTGAAACATTGCGATAAAATGCATTATAGATACTTTCATAGTCGCACCCTACACGGGTGCGTGAATTGAAACACGATAAAGCCTTTCTTTCTGTGTCATAGTTTTTGAAGTCGCACCCTACACGGGTGCGTGAATTGAAACCGTGTAGGTCTTGGAGTCCTGCGGATTGGTGATATTGTCGCACCCTACACGGGTGCGTGAATTGAAACTTCTGCATTGCCATTGCCAGCTCCCAGGAGTCTGAGTCGCACCCTACACGGGTGCGTGAATTGAAACAAAATAATATTTCTTGAACGGATACACATATATAGTGTCGCACCCTACACGGGTGCGTGAATTGAAACGAGAAACCACCTTGCAAAGTTGTAGGGAGTGCAGTGGGTCGCACCCTACACGGGTGCGTGAATTGAAACTTTTATAAGCTCTAAGGCTTCAGGCTCGACCTTGGTCGCACCCTACACGGGTGCGTGAATTGAAACAGATCAGCAGAGAGCGTTGCGATCAGCCGCTCGATGTCGCACCCTACACGGGTGCGTGAATTGAAACCACCCAATCCGGACAGTCGACACAAGCCCCCTGCAGTCGCACCCTACACGGGTGCGTGAATTGAAACCCTTATGATTATTGGTATGGTGTGGAGATTGACAGTCGCACCCTACACGGGTGCGTGAATTGAAACGGTGATGAATACAGAGAGGAGGTTGAGAAATGAAGGTCGCACCCTACACGGGTGCGTGAATTGAAACTGCTTGAGAGCTGCTATCCGCTCTCTCTCGGTTGTGTCGCACCCTACACGGGTGCGTGAATTGAAACCAATTGTCCTTCAGCCCGATTTTCCGCATCTCGAAGTCGCACCCTACACGGGTGCGTGAATTGAAACCTTCAATCAGTGGCACAACCGCACACGTCAGCGGGTCGCACCCTACACGGGTGCGTGAATTGAAACTCCTTTACCCATGTGATGCAGTTGGAGTAGAGCATGTCGCACCCTACACGGGTGCGTGAATTGAAACGCCCATCTTTAGATAATTTTCGCGAAGAGATAAAGTCGTACCCGACACGGGTGTGTGAATTGAAACATGATGATGCAGTATCACTCTTTGAAGAAGAGTAAGTTGCAAACCTCGCAGACGCGCTAATTGGAATCCTGAAGGAAACAAACGAACGCACCGGCATGAATAAAGTCGTCACCAACACTTGCTCGAATCACCTGGAATAAACATCCATGTTAATTAGTACCCCAAATAAGGGTTGCAGATTAGAGCGAGAGGTTTCTACTGAATAGGGATAGAATATTAAAAGCTATGGTGAGAAAAGGATTCGCAATTTGGATGAAGCGGCTATTGATGATGTGAATTTACTTCACAAATAATCCCACAAATTGGAAAATTGCTAAATAATTTTTTCTATCTTTGCAAATCAAATTTTATTGAGTATGAAGGCAAAAATTAAAATAGTCATTAAGAGAGTGATACAAGGTTGTTGTGTGTTTGTAATTCTAATACTCGCTTTTACTTTGTATGCCAATATAAAGGTTGAGAGGTTCGCCTCCAATCGTATTTATACTAACATTGATGCCATTCCTCATAATAAGGTGGCGCTTTTGCTTGGTACAAATCCCCTCAACAGGTTAGGGCGTCCTAATTCTTACTTTATTAACCGTATAAATACAGTTGCCAAATTATTCCATGCAGGAAAGGTAGACTTCATTATTGCCAGCGGAGACAATCATACCAGACAGTATGACGAACCAACGGCTATGCGGAATGCCCTTATGGCTCATGGAGTGCCTGAAGATAGAATAATTCTCGACTATGCAGGTTTCAGAACTCTCGATTCTGTTGTGAGAGCCAAAGAAGTGTTCGGATGCGATTCAATTACGATTGTCTCGCAAGCTGACCATAATGCAAGGGCTTTGTACCTTGCTAAGAATAATGATATATCTGCGGTAGCCTTTTCAGCCCCGGTCAGAGCTGGAAGATGGGTACGCATTCGGTTGGCTTTCAGAGAATGGCTGGCACGTGACAAGATGATGCTTGACATTTGGTTTGGGAAAAAACCGCATTTCCTCGGAAAAAAGATAATAATTCCCCCACTACATCAGAAAATAAGCTCCTAAATACACAATGCTATGATAATGTTAAGGCCCCGGACTGAAGTCTGAGACCTTAACATTATCATACGCAAGCTCTTATATCTCTCGTCAGAAGACGCAAGATATCTTGACAGGGATCATACCATCTACTGAAATAATATAGATGCCTTTTGGCAATGAGAAGCCAACGCTACCCTTAACAGGTGATTCCAAATGTATCAATCTGCCGGAAAGGTCGTAGACCTTCACTCCACTCTTGCCGTCAAGACCATTGACAGTAACGGCATCCCCTAATATTTCAACATCAGGTCGCTTCTCAACGCTAATCTCTTCTACAGCATCCGGAGTTGACGTGACATATTGTTCTATCAAGATGTCGTGGAAATTTATCCCCTTGTTTTCAATTGAAGCCCTGTCAATACGCACATTGCAAAGATCAGTTCCTTCATACACATGCGTAAACTTATAAGTCTTCTTCTCCGCTGACTTGAACTTCAAAGTAGCTAAATCATCATCTTCATTTATGACTCCATCGCCGTTGACATCCGTGCCTGTGCTGAGCTTCACCGACTGAGAACTCTTATCGGAATTGCCGCAATAGAGAGTTATCTTCCAAGGTCCCTGTATATCATTGATCTGGATATAGCAATTGCCTACTTTTCCTTGCTTGCCGATAAATCCAACTGCATTCTTAGAAGCTCCGTTATCCTCCGATGAATATACGGGATAGGGCGACAGATTTCCAAATGCCACAAGGCGTCCGCCATCTGTGCCAAGCACCATATTGTCAAATTCTACCTCAGCCTTCACGCCCTTCATGATGTCAGCTTGATTGCCGGAAATAATAGTTCCCCATTCCGACTCTCCGAAAGAAGCCGGAGTAGTATGGAAGTCAGTGTAGAAAAGGGTTCCTCCTTGGACGGTCTTGAAACTCCATACTTCACCTTCAGTCACACCGGTATTGTTGACAGCATCTACTCTCCAACAATAAGTGGTATTCGCCTCAAGACCTTCCGGCTTGTAGGCAGTCTCAGTCAAGTCAGAAGCTATTTCTTCCAGGGCATCGGCAGAAGTGCCTAAATAGACATTGTAGGTCAAAGCTCCGAAGTATTCCTTAGTAGCATTCTTCCATTTCAGCACCACGTCAAGCACCTTCTCCTCACTCCCCTCTGCCGGCACCACAAGCGTAGACACTTCCGGAGTGAAAGGCTCAGAAGTCATAGTCTGGAGCACTGGCGACTCAACCGACCTCATACCGTTATCTCCTAAAGCATATACCCGGAAATAATACATCTTATTCTCATCAAGTCCGTCGACTTTGAATGTGGTCTCTCCAGCCGCGGTACGTCCTGCTTCAGCATACGACTTCCCATCTCCTGACGACTCCACCACAAACCCGGTAGATTTATCAGCATTATCCACCCATTCAAGTGTTATAGCAGTCTTTTCATTCTTAATAGCCTTAAGATCTGTCGGATTTTTCAAATAAGGGAATGCTGCATCAATGCTGAACACATAGTTTTCAATATTCGCATATCCATTCTCAGCGATGGCTGCCGCATCCTTTGCATCCTGAGGATCAAGACCGTTGGCAGTCTCCCATTCGTCAGGTATTCCATCCCCATCCGAATCAAGAGGCTTGTAGCCTCCAAAGAGCTTGCCGGTGCCTTTATGAGGAAGAGCTTTCTCTGTAGTAATCCCTCCGGTAGTCCCGAAGCTCCCGAATGAAGAAAGTTCATCTATCAGATATTGATCCACTTCATCCCTAACCGGCAGGGATGCCCCGCCGTAAGCAAGAACATACTCCAACGCCTCTGGAGCAGTCATACGCCCTGCAATCTCAGGCACTCCTTTGGGAGCACCGCGACTTACCAAGTCATCAGTTGTATTTACTCGAGCTCCACCCGACTTTGCATATTCCTCATCCGACATTTCATGCCCATCAAGCACTCCGTCGATGTTGGAGTCATACCAGTTTCCTTCAGCAAAATACTTAAAGTTGCTGTTGCCCCCTACAAGAGGATACGCAGCCTGTTTCCACGGACCCGTTATCCAATAGTTGCCTGAAATCTCAGCCCATGAATCCCCGGCACTGTCGCCACCCATATTGTAGGCGGCCTCCTTACCCCAATTGTAGGATACATTGTTGACAAACTGATTTAGACCCTTCACTTTCGGGTTTCTCGTAGCATTCTCAATATATAAGTTGCGGAAAAGTGTCACTCCATTGTCAGTCTGGATCAATCCGCCGCATGAATGGGGCTGAAGTCCTTGGCCGATGATTGAATTTTGGATAGTGACGTTGGCCGGACCACTCCCTTTATCATTGCTGCTCACTGAGAAGTTCTCATCCCTGCCCCAAAGCACCGACATATGGTCGAAGATCATATCGTGGCCGGAAGCCACACCTGCAGCATCCTTGCCGCTGTCGCCGTTCACGCCCATACGCACACGCAGATAGCGCACTATGATATTATTGGCATTGGAAAACGACACTCCGTTGCCGTATACTTGGATTCCCTCTCCGGGCGCAGTCTGCCCGAGTATTGTCAGATTGTTTTTAAACACGAGACGGCTCTTGAGGTTGATCACCCCTGCCACATCAAACACAACAATCCTATTTGATTTCGACACAGCGTCACGTAGCGAACCTGTGCCACTGTCGTTCAAGTTAGTCACATGGTAAATCTCACCCCCACGTCCCCCGGTTGCAAAACGGCCGAAACCTTCAGCCCCCGGGAAAGCCAACAGTCCATCCTGCGCATTCGCAGTTGCTGCGGCTCCAATCATCATCCCAATCCCAATGCAATTAATCAATTTTCTCTTCATGATGCTATTTTTTAACTGTCAGTCGTCAGAAGGCTCTGAGTTCTCAGAGTCTTCTGACATTATTCATTGATTACTCTTCCCAACGGAACACTGCCCCATTGCGCCTTGCCGGATCTGCGCCACTGTAATCCATCGAATAAGAGCTGCCGGTAGTAGGACTCTTTCCCATATACTTATGCGTCTTCATCGACATAAGCATAAATTCCTTATTCAGATAATCCTGCCACATGAACTCATCTGCCTTATTGATATCATTCGTAAAACGTATATCACCCGGCAGTCCTTCACCGGCTACAAACACATATCTGCCATCAGCACATTGAAGGATTACCTTGCCATTCCCCTTGTCAATTACCCTGAAGCGAGTCTGATCATTATCAGCATCAGCCCGAGTATCATGCATAAGTCCATGAGGAGTCGCATGCATAGGCAATCCTGTGGCTAAATTTATGATACGGAAAGTCTTGTCGAATGGAATATACCCTGACCGGTCAGCACGTGGTTCATCTACCGTGAAATTATCAAATAATGCATATCCTCCATTCTTGCCGTTCTTATTGAATGCAAAGAGCGACGGACGGGATCCCTGGAACGTAATAAGCTGATAGCTGAGGATCATATCCGGACCAAGAGGCTTGAAATCCACGCCATCGGTAGAATAATAATATCTCGCCTTGTCATTGTCATAATCTCCATGCAGACGAAGCCAAATTTTACCTTTGTCGAGCGTCACCGGCATATCTATTGTGTCGTTGTTCAATTGCTCGAAGCAGCGGAGGGTTAAGTCATTACCCTTTTTCACAACCCCAATCCAAGAACAAGGCACATTTATATTGCCGAGTCCGGCTACATCGCCATCCTTGAGGTTGGATGCATCCAATTCCACTGTCACTATCGACTCCGGACCTATCGCACGCTGCGTAAGCGTATTGCGAGCCCACATCAGCTGGTCGGCAGGCATAGTGTTCAGGCGTAATTTCCCTTTTGTGAGACTCCACATCTTGTCGTCGGGATTATGATTCCATTGCCATACTCGCCCAAGTGTCTTGCCATTGAAATCCTCATTGCGCTCATAAGGCCCGTGTATCGGCTCCGTATCCCGAGCTGCCGTCTCTGGCTTGAGCCATGTACGCGGAGAGCGACCCAAATTCCCTTCAAGCCCCAACATAGGCCAGCCATCCTTCCATGTGATTGGGGCAAGCGTAGTAGTGCGTCCAATCGAATGGAAATCCTGCATCAGCAAAGCCCACCACTGTCCGTCGGGAGTGCTTACGATTCCTCCCTGATGTATATTTGTCGCAGCAGTCTTATCCTTGTCGGGCATAGCCACTGACACCGGGTAACCATCAGGCATGATACGCCCCTTAATCTGAGTCATCGGAGGGGTATGATAGCCGAATGTCTCATCGGCTGTGATCACGCGAGTCTCATACGGGCCCCAAATGCTTTCCGAGCGCGAGCAGAGAGTACGCCCGTTGGGCATATAGTCTGTCGAAATGAGATAATACATCCCATTGATTTTATACATATGATGACCTTCACCGACTGCCGTACCTTCAGGGATAATCACCCTCTCAGTCTCATCAATCGAACCCGACATATCGGGCTTCAACTCAGTGCATTTCACATCCCCATAGCCATGGATTGCATACACCTTTCCATCATCGTCAAATAGCACACTGAGGTCGTAGATACGGCTGTTCATATTGAAATGCTTCCACGGGCCTTCAATCTTGTCGCTCACAAAGCACTGCAACCCCTTCCCATTGACATTGGTGAAGAGATAGAATTTCCCATCATTATATCTGATGCATGGAGCCCATACCCCCTGCCCATAGATTTCCTTCCCATCCTGCAGGGAAAAAGCGGGATCATCGAAATCAAAGCGGTCGAATGCATACGACACATTCTCCCAGTTGACAAGATCCTTCGAATGTAGGATCACCAGCCCCGGCACAGTATGCATCGTAGTGCCGGCAAGATAATAATCATCCCCAACCCTAAGCACATCAGGGTCAGAAAATTCATCATAGAAAAGCGGATTCGTGAAAGTACCGTTACCATTGTCGGCACTCCATGTCTTCTTAGGTGCCTCAGCCAAAGCCCCGGGCCAGCCCATAGCCAAAGCCAAGCCGACTCCCATCATCCTAATAAATAAGCGTTTCATATTCCGTTAAGTTATCTATGAAGTTGTTTAAACTTATTTACGAATTGAAAAATATACAATGAAGAGTTAAAC
>CAMWLX010000125.1 GCA_947175225.1 uncultured Porphyromonadaceae bacterium | reverse complement strand
ATCTTTATGGGAGCAGCTCGAAGCAAAGAAACCCTTGAATGGGCTCAGAATGACTTATTCGGCAAGGCTAAGCAGATATCTAAATCTTATTCCATAAACGACAACAAGGTCTCCACAACGATATCAGAAAAGGTGGATTATCTTGTACCTGCTGCCAAGATAGCAGACATGGCAACCGGTTGGCTGGCAGGCCAAGCGGCAAGAGACTTCACTCCTACTGACGAGAAAATGATGTCAAACTTTGATATCGAACAATCAGAGGAGTTTAAGACCACGAAATATTTCTGCAAGACTCACTTTGACATGAAAGCTATCAAGGATGAAGAGAATCATTATGTGGAAATTCCGAAACTTTACGATTTTGGTGATAATCGTATGAAAGAATCAATCCTAATAAGAAACTTTAAGCGTGTCAACAATGAAGTCGACACGCTTGTAAAAGAGATACTGGGCAATGGAGACTCTTAAATGAAATATTGATTAAGAAGTCTTATCAGTGCCTCGATATAGGTACGCTTTTCAGCATAGCCAATTTCATCGAGCCATAAAAGATAATTGCCACCTTTGAATCTGTATTGGACTTTAGTATAATAAGCCCGTACTGATTCGGTCCAGTGCTCAAATTCATAATACTCACCTGTCCGGGGATTTACTAACCCGAACAGGTTATTTTTATTTCGGCAGACAGATGATGTGAACCACCCGGTTTCAAGAATTGCTTGAGCTAAAACGACCTTTTCGTGTTGTATGCCATTTTTGCGTATCTCAAGCAGTAAGTTACTGATTGTCAATGGCGGTAATCCTTCATAAGTCTTAAAAAGGTCAAGATGTTTTTTTCTTATCGGTTCTTTTAGAGATGTTTTGGAGTTGTCCTTAAGGGAAAAATCTGGGATTGTATCTATTCCTACAATGACATCGGGTGTATCCGTATCTATATTATTTTCAGTATTATAAGTTTGATTAATTCTTTTTGGAAGAATTTCATATGCCAGATCTCTCTTATATAATACTGTATTGAACTGTGCATAAATGGGACTTTTAATACCCAATATGAACATAAAAATAGCCGTTGAAAGGAATTTTCTCTTCATTGTTGATGTAATATTTACTAAATTTGCTCTTATTCACAAAAATAGCTATAAATTCCCAAAGAACAAATATAAATACACTTAAAAATTCAATCGAAAATGGAACTTAACTATTTTTCACTTTACCTTCGCGACTATCTCCGCGATCATCGTTTTGAGCCAACTGAGATTTCTTCTCAATTGGTCAAGGATAATGCTGACAGAGCTGCTCAAACTTTTGAAGATTACCGAAAAAGTGGGGCTTCATTGGATGGAGCAACCGACATAGCTCTTCAAGATCTATTCATTGGAATTGGTCTTTCTCGAGCAGAAAAAGCTGCAGATATACTTGAAGAAGAGTTCAGCGACAGAATAATAATCACGGAACCCACTGTATTTGACTTCTGGACCCAAGAACTTGTAAGCGATGAATCTATTTGGGAAGACTTCTACAAGGAAGGAGAACTTGGTTTGAATCAAGAATTGATCGACGAAGGTAATGAGACACTTCATGATAGAATCGACCAATTCTTAACAAACCATGGCTTATAACAAAAGACAAAAACTGCAGGACAATATTGCTGCAATCAGGATTGTATTGGAAAATTCCAACAATCCTTCTTGGAATCCTACCAAAGAAGAACAGAAAGTACTAAGAAAATATTCCGGTTTTGGTGGATTGAAATTCGTACTTAATGATGCAGAGGACCAAGCTGATGAAGCTAAGTGGAAGAAGTCTGAAAAACCATACTTCGAAGCCACTCGTGAACTTCATCAGCTAATTCATAGTCACTCAAAAGATGATAATGAGTACAAGCAATATATGGACTCTCTGAAGGCATCTGTTTTAACTGCTTTCTATACTGAGAAACGGATTGTTGACGCTATTTCCGAAGCATTCAAGGAAGCTGGAATCAAATTTGATAGCCTACTGGAACCATCAGCAGGACAGGGCGTTTTCATTGATTCATTCGAAAAACAGAATCCTAAGGTTGATGTGCTTTCTTTTGAGAAAGATATTCTTACAGGGAAGCTATTGGCAGCTCTACATCCTGATACAAACGTAGAGATAAGTGGGTTTGAGAAAATCAAATCAGATCATAAAGGGACATTCGACATTGCCACATCCAACATCCCCTTTGGGGATTTCGCAGTCTCAGATCCAGAATATGCTACCAGCAAAGAAATAGCATATCGTCAATCTACTAAGGCTATACACAATTATTTCTTTCTTAAAGCTCTTGACCAAGTAAGAGAAGGAGGAATTGTTGCTTTCATCACTACACAAGGAGTGATGAATGGAGCTTCTCCATTCATCAGAATGGAACTAATGAAACATGCAAATCTGGTCACTTCAATCCGTCTGCCAAACAATACATTTACTGAGAATGCTGGAACCCAAGTCGGAAGCGACCTAATTATTCTACAGAAAAACACAAAAAAGAAATCTTATACCCAAAATGAAGAGTTCTTTATTCAATCAACTATTGACAATGCTACCAAAGTTCCGGGTAACAAATATTTTCAAAAACATCAGGGACAAATTATATGTACTGTTGCTGGAATTGGACGAGACCAATACGGAAAACCTGCAATCGAATATATACATGATGGAGGAATAGCGGAAATTGCTAAAGATTTGAAATCTAAACTTAAAGTTGCACTAAGCAATAATCTTGACATTGAACTATACAACTCCAACGCTAAAGTATCCGCAAAGAAAGATACTATTGAAGCAGTATCTGAGAAGAAACAAACTTCACTGAAAGAAAAATATTTTGTAGAAGGTTATGGAGAGTATAGCATTCATTTGAAAGGGACCAAACTTGTGGCGATTCCTTCTCATGGATTGCAAACCTTTACTATCTGCACAAAAGACTTATCAAAAGAAGTAGAATTCCACACCAACAATTCAAGAGACGTTGTTGGAAGAGCTATATGCCGACAGTTGAAGGATGCCAAAAATATTTTCAGTTATACTGAACCAAACTATGATAAAGATCCATCCGGCAATTTGATCCATCGTGGCGATGTCGATGTAGAAAGATGGGACTTATCAAAGGTTTTTCAGAGACTTTCTCAAAAGAAAGTAGCATATGGGAAGTCGAAAGAAACAACAGAGATGGTTTCTCTTCCAGAAAGGAAAATATATGATAATCTTATGGCTTCTTATATCGACATGAAGAAGAAACACTCGGATGC
This sequence comes from uncultured Porphyromonadaceae bacterium, assembly GCA_947175225.1. GTDB lineage: Bacteria > Bacteroidota > Bacteroidia > Bacteroidales > Muribaculaceae > Lepagella. The sequence goes on along the minus strand of CAMWLX010000125.1, from coordinate 5,565 downwards.
AATCCTGCTTTTCAGAGTTGGAGATTTCTATGAGATGATGGATAAAGATGCAATTGAGGCTTCTGAGATACTGGATATTACTCTGGTTAGACGTATGGCAGAAAAAGACAAACCTATTGATTTGGCTGGTTTTCCCCAAGATGCACTTGATACTTACCTTCCAAAACTTGTGAGAGCCGGAAAAAGAGTTGCTATTTGTGAGGCGGATAGACAACAAGCTTTAGAAAATAAAGAAATTGAGAAATCTTTGGAGTATTCGGGAGAAAAGGATTTTTACTCCCTCATTAAAGAATTTACTGACCAAAAGGAAATAGAACCATTTTATAAATATATTGAAAAGAACGACGATCTCGGTATAATTGACTATGCCAAAGATCTAACTCGCGATATCTATGATGAAATCAATCCAACTGCTACTTTTGAGTTTGAATCTTCTCACTATAGCACAAAGTTGGAAGGAATGAGTCTGGTGTATGAGAACGGCGATTTAGCCATCTTTCAGAATGAAAAAGGATATGAATCATTTTCTATCTACTCTCGACACTCTGAAGATGAAGTAAGGGAATATATAAAAACCAATGGCATCACAGAATATGACTCTGAGGATATTCGAGAATTAGCAGGAAGTATGTTAGAGGAAGGCTCTAAAATTAAAGTTTTCGGCAATCCATTTATGCTAATTCCTGAAGATTTGGACCAAGGACAGAAAGAGGAAATATCAATGCCAAAACAATCACCCATTGATACCCAGGTTGAAAAAAAGATTGAAGGCAATATTGAAGAAAATATTGAAAAAAAGCCAATCGAAAAGGATCAACCAGTTGTTGAACGTCCGGATTTAGGAGATTTCCAACCTTTATATGATTATATAGAGGGCAAAGTGAGCCAAGATGAAAAGTCTTATTTGAACTTTGCTGCAACATTTGCTAAGAATGCTAACCGTATTTATTATTCTGATGAAAGCGGAGAGTATCTTAACTTCTATATTCCGAATGATCCGGAAAAGCATGAACAGACTATAAAAGAATTAGGCAAAAGATTTGATATTGAGGAAACAGCTCGATACAAGGCTGCAGCTGATCTTATACTTGAATATAAGGTCAGCAACCGACTTGTACAAATACAAGATATCGAGACAACAAAGAAAGTGGATGTTCTGACTCAGAAGTCAGAATTTGAAAAAAAGTTACAGATTCTAGATAAAAGGGAAATATCACAAGAAAATAAGCCTACTATTAAAGTACCGATTGATACTACAAGTGAATCTAAAAATCGTCATAAGCCGGAGAAGGTTGTAATGACAAGCCTTTTTGATGAATTTGAAGCATCTCAAAAGGAAAGCAGTCAAACAGAAAAGACAGTTAAAGGAAAAGTAACCGAAAAGATTGAGAAAGATCTTTCACCAAGATCTTATAAGGATGATGTAAAACCATGGCATCAAAATGGTTGTTTTGCATGGCAAGATGGTATGACTGGCTTCCTTTCAGATGTTAGAGCAACCAGTGCTACTTTCAATCCTCTTGACCTTAAGCCTAATCAACATGAGAGAGCAAGACTATACATTTCCCTCTCGGATATGTATCAACAACTATATCATTTCGAGAGAGAGACACATTCTGAGGATGTAGATTCAAGAGAGCATCTAAATCAATATTACGATCAATTTGTTGAAAGATACGGCAAACTAAATGATAAGGAAAATGTAAAGTGGATAAAGACTGATTCTAATGGAAACGACATGCTTGCATTGGAAAGAGTCGAAAATGGAATATTCAAGAAAGCAGATATATTTGATCGCCCAGTAGCTTTCTCTATCGATGACAAATTAGATGATCTGTCCGCACAGGAAGCTCTATGCGCGTCACTAAACAGATTTGGGAAGGTTGATATGGCCTTTATGCAAGACCGTTCTGGCATGTGGGAAGAAAATATATATAAAGAACTAAAGGGTCAGATATACATGTATCCTTTTGCTGAAACTGGCTATGAAGTTAAAGAGAAAGTCATTTCTGGGAATGTGATTGAAAAAGCTCAAAATCTGCGCGAATGGATGGAGATGATTGATAAAAAAAATCAAGAAAATCCAGAGTTTGCAAAAGCATATAGTCCCAATAGGGAAATGGCAGAAGAAACTCTGAAAGCACTTGAAGAAGCTCGTCCCAAGCGTATACAGTTTGAGGAACTTGACTTTAACTTTGGCGAACGTTGGATCCCAACATCTATATATAGTGACTATATGAGCCAGCTCTTTCACACAAAGGTTGAAATCAATTATGCTTCATCTATGGATGAATACTCAGTGGACGCAAAACGCAAAAATATGACAATTTGGGATGAGTATTGTGTAAGAGGTCACTACCGTAATTATGACGGCTTGTCGCTACTTAAACACGCTCTGCTTAATACTGTTCCGGATATTAAGAAATCAATCGGGAAAGATTTTAATGGTAATGATATAAAAGTGCCTGACAACGATGCAATCCAACTTGCCAACTCTAAGATTGATAATATACGTAATGGGTTTACAGACTGGTTGAATTCTCAGTCTAAAGAGTTTAAAGAAAATCTTACAGACCTTTATAATAACAAATTCAACTGTTTTGTCAGACCTGTCTACGACGGTAGCCATCAGACCTTCCCCGGCTTGAATCTTAAAGGTCTTGAAGCTAATTTCGGAATTAAAAGTGTATATCAGTCTCAAAAGGATTGTATCTGGATGCTCAAGCAAAACGGTGGTGGAATCTGTGATTTTGAGGTAGGATGTGGAAAAACTTTGATTATGTGCGTGGCAGCTCATGAAATGAAACGCTTGGGATTAGCTCATAAGCCAATGATAATTGGTCTAAAAGCAAATGTAGCGGAAATAGCAAGAACATATCAGACTGCTTATCCTAATGCAAAAATCCTTTTTGCCGATGAAAAAAGCTACAAAGCTGATAACCGAGTCAATTTCTTTAATCAAATTAAGAATAATGATTATGACTGCATAATAATGTCGCATGACCAATATGGAAAAATACCTCAGTCACCTCATATTCAAAGAAAGATCCTCCAACGTGAACTTGACGATGTGGAAGATAATCTGAGAGTTTTGGAAAAACAAGGTGTTGAGATATCTAAATCTATGTTGAAAGGACTACTCAAACGTAAAGAGAATTTGACCGCTAAAATTGAGACCATCCAATATGAGATAAATAAAAATAAGGATAAAGTTGTAGATTTCGAACAGATGGGGATAGACCATATCTTTGTCGATGAAAGCCATCAGTTCAAGAATCTGATGTTTACTACACGACACGATAGGGTTGCAGGTCTCGGTAACACAGAGGGTTCAAAACGAGCACTTAATCTTCTTTACGGAATCCGAACTATTCAAGAACGAACAGGAAAGGATTTGGGAGCTACCTTCCTCAGTGGTACTACCGTTTCTAATTCACTGACGGAGTTATATCTTCTTTTCAAATATCTCAGACCTCATGCACTCGCAAAACAAGAGATCAACTGTTTTGATGCTTGGGCTGCTATCTTTGCAAAAAAGACTACAGACTTTGAATTTAATGTTACTAATAATATAGTAGCAAAAGACCGATTCCGTTACTTTATAAAAGTTCCGGAACTGGCTGCATTTTACAATGAGATCACAGACTATCGAACTGCAGACTCTGTTGGAGTTGACAGACCAAATAAAACGGAGATATTGCATAACATACCCCCTACTCCACAACAAGAAGATTTCATAAAGAAGCTAATGAAATTTGCAGAGAGTGGTGATGCAACCATCCTCGGTCGTGGTCCGCTTTCTGACACGGAAGAAAAAGCAAAGATGCTCATAGCTACTGACTATGCAAGAAAGATGGCACTCGATATGCGCATGATTGATCCCAATTATGAAGATGATCCCAACAATAAGGCGAGTCATTGCGCAAAGCAAATTGCAGAGTATTATAAAAAATATGATGCTCAAAAGGGTACACAGTTTGTTTTCTCGGATCTCGGAACTTATAAGCCCGGAGAATGGAATGTGTATTCAGAAATAAAAAGAAAACTTATAGATGATTACGGTATCCCTGCTAAGGAGATAAAGTTCATTCAGGAATGCAAGAATGATACAGACAAGAAAAAAACTATAGAGGCAATGAACAATGGAGAAATTAGGGTTCTCTTTGGCTCAACATCTATGCTGGGAACCGGAGTTAATGCCCAGAAAAGAGCTGTTGCTCTCCATCACTTAGACACTCCATGGCGTCCATCCGACCTTACACAGAGAGACGGAAGGGCCGTCCGTGCCGGCAATGAAATTGCCAAACATTTTGCTGGAAACAACGTGGATGTAATAATTTATGCTGTGGAAAAATCCTTGGACTCATATAAGTTCAATCTTCTACAGTGTAAAGCTACTTTCATAGACCAGCTTAAGAAAGGCGCAGTAGGAGCAAGAACTATTGATGAAGGAGCTATAGATGAAAAGAATGGTATGAACTTTTCTGAATATATGGCTATATTATCGGGCAATACTGATCTCCTCGATAAGGCAAAGATGGAAAAGAAACTCATTGCTCTACAAAGTGAGAAAAAATCTTTCACTACTGATAAACTTCATACTAAAGAGAGACTCGAACATACCATCCATGAGTTTGAGAAAAATGAGAAATTCATTGCATGTATGAGGAAAGACTATGCAAAGTTTGAATCTTTAGCTAAGAAAGATAAGGAAGGAAAGGTGATAAATGCACTGACCTTATATGATATAAAGAGCAAAGCTGAAAAGGATCTGGGTTCTTATCTTCAGTATCTTGCTAATTCTGCAGATACAAAAGGATCCTATCAGAAAGTTGGAGAAATCTATGGTTTTCCTGTCTCTGTCATATCAAGTTATCCGGAAGAAAATGGTAAAGTTACACGTCAAAATAGATTTGTAGTTGAAGGGGAAACTTGGAAATATCGACATAATAATGGTCAATTAGCCATGTCTGATACTAAAGCTGCTGCTTCAAGTTTTCTAAAAGCTCTTGAACATATCCCGGAGATCATAAAACATTATGAGAAGAAGAATCGGGAACTTTCCAAGGATATAGAATTGCTTAAAGAAAGCGCTGGAAGAGTCTGGAAGAAAGAAGAAGAGTTACAGAAGCTCAAGGCAGACTTAGCTACAATCGACAGGAAAATAACATCTCAGTTGAATACATCTTCAGAGATTACAAAGGCTGTGCAAAGTATGGTCAGAAATGAAAAAATCTTTCTTTTCAGACACGCAAAGGATGATAAATGGTATATCCAAGTGGAACTTCCCGAAGGGAAAACCAATGCCGTAACAGTCGACTATAACGATATCCGAAAGATTGAGACCAAAGAAGCGTCCAAAATGGAACTTGCCATCAAATATCTTGCTGAAGATGTAATCAACAAAAAGGTGTTAGGAAAAGAGAGTCCCCTTTTGAAGAAATCCATGACGATTTAAAATGTAAATATGAATACTGTTTTGTTTCTCGGGTGTCTATGTCTTGATGATATGGGCACTTCCTTTTTCAAAAATTGTCAAGATGTTTTTTTCTTAATGGTTCATTT
>CAMWLX010000124.1 GCA_947175225.1 uncultured Porphyromonadaceae bacterium | reverse complement strand
CCTCCCAGTCCATATCCGAGCGGAATGCCTGGTCGCTGTCTACATTGAAGCGTGCGTCGCTCAATTTACGTCCCGATTCATCACCATAGAACACCTGCACCGCTCCGGGAGCAAGAAGAAGAGTCGTAGCACAGTTCCTCATTCTCTCCATATCTGCGTCACGATGGTAGGAATTGTTAAGGTAACTGAATGGATGCCAACCGGGATGTAGAGCTATGCTGTCGGAATAAGCCTTCCATGTATAGACTATACCGTCAAGATCCCCTCGCTTCGGGAAATAGAAATTAACCATGCTTGAGAATCCGGCATCCGCGTAGTCAGGTTTATAGTCGATATCGGCGTTCGCATAGTCTCCCGTCATATAGAATCTATCTGTCCATTTCGAAGCCGGAGACTCGGGATGTCTTTCCCTCCATTTATTCAAAGCCTCATTACAGGCTTCATTAAGCTGTTTCCATCTATTGAGCCTGACGTTTTCCACGATATCGCATCGGAACCCGTCAATTCCAAATTCCTCCACCCAAGAGGAGATCCAGGCGAGGACATACTGCATAGGCGACCATTCACGATCCTTTCGCAAAGCTCTCGCAGAAGGATTGACCCATGCGTCATTGCTTTTACCTTCCTTCTTCCATTTCCTTCTCAGGAAGTCAGGAATACGCACAGGTCTGTCGTTTTCATCCTTATAGTCCGGCATACCGTAAAGGGTCGCCTCCAGGGGATTGTTTTCATCCCAGACCTCATCAGGCATGCGTATCCAGTCGCGTCCATACCATCCTTTCCATCCAAGTCGACCTTGGTAGAAATCATCGTAGCTCCACTCGCGAATATGTTCGGCAGCCTCCTTCTCAGAAAGACTCGTATCCGCAAAACCATACTGCACGGCATCAAGAAGTGTTGGATAACCGGGATCGTTCAGGTTTGCTCCGAGCATCACGCGTATACCCTGCGCATGCAATGTATCGACCAACTCACGAAATTCCTCTATCGTCCCAAAATTCTTATCAGTCTGCGTATAGTCGAGCGGATAATATCCGTGGTAACCATAATGGGGGAAATCATTCACAGCGCCGGAACCGGTCATCCACCCATGTATCTGCTCGTATACATCCGTAAGCCACACCACATCCACTCCAAGCTGGGTGAAATATCCTTCTTTCGCCTTCCTCAGTACGCCGACGAAATCACCACCATGGAAGGTAGCGGCATTCATACGCTCGCTTCCGTAGTCTGTTTTACGACCATAATTGATGTCGTTGGTAGAATCTCCATTGCAGAAGCGGTCAGTGATGAGAAAGTAGACAGTTGCTCCCTCCCAAGAGAACGGTGATTCGGCCCTGAATGACGAGACTGACACTGAGCAACATATCAGCAGCAATAATCGGAACAATGTTTTCATATCTGGAATTTTTCTGCAAAATTACAGATATGACGAATAGTATGCAATACTGAAAAATAACCATCATAAGAGTTTCATAAGCGTGGCGGCGGTAACGGCTTCAACACTGTTGCCAACACTTAGTTTCTCTATGATATTCTGACGGTGACGATTGACAGTATGTATGCTTATCCCTAAGATGTCGGCGATCTGTTTGCTCGGTTTGCCGTCTCGTATCAGCATCAGTACTTCCTTTTCTCTTGTCGAAAGAATCTCAGCGCGTCTGCTTCCGAAAGACAGTGAGTCTATCTCACCCGTCTTTGTATTCAGGATATTCGAAGCGATTCCATCCCCTGCATCTTTATGAGAGCTTAGACGGTATGTACATAGGATAAGCCATATCTTTCCGTGCGGAGAGAGGCGGATCAGCTGAGTGCTGTTGTCTACCACACGGTACACACCATGCTTGTCTCGCATCCTGAGCCTGCACCTTGCAATGAAATGCGTTTTTTCTTCCGGATCCTTCTTATCGACAGATTTGAAGAATTCATATTCCAACAGCCGCTTATCTACCAGATCTTCCGGGTGTATACGGTCGTAGACGGCATCCTCATCGCTTGAATCAACTTCAACGGAAGAGGATCCTTCTTCACTGTAACCCAATAGAACTCCGAAGTTGCCGGAATAGACGTAACAACGGTCGCAGGAAGCGTCTGTAATCACCGCACATCCGTCAGTGACCCTGACAAGATTATCGGCCATCAACCGTGCCTCCGCGACCCATGCTTGCGGCAAAGCCTCGGATTGAAGACCTTGCGACGCATACACCTCATTCAATTCCTTCCGAAGTATATCCATAAACTATCTATATCCTTTTTCACCTGCAAATATACGACACGATACTTTCTGCCTTCATTCCTCCACCTTTATGTTGGGATTTATGGCCGTCAGCTGAGCGACGAATTTATCCTCACGCACCGGCGAGATTACCAATGGAGCCGAGCTTTTCAGCACCTTCCTATCTGAGAATTTTATCGCTATCCTATGGGTTAATGAAGTGGCTGGAGCCGCAAGTATCGTTTTGGTCGGGCTGATCTCTGATATCTTGTCAATCGGGAGAGCAGTTGGCTTGAAAAACTGATAGATTACCAGTTTATCCCCGTCAATCCTATAGTATGTTCCCAAAAACAAGCCTATGAATAATGCGACCATTCCGGCAGCAACTATGACCGGAGCAACCCAGTAGCCATCCAACAAGATCGGCCAGATGCAAACTAAAACCATCAACAGCAACAGCACCCACGTCGATGCATCCCAACGCGACGCATACCTCGTTCCTTTAAAATCCATACTCGCAAATCAATAAGTTTATACTTCACAAAATTAATAAAAATTTCCGATTTTTCTAACATTTAACCAAACTTTGTATTAAATTTGCACCATATTGAGATCATTCCACCAGTCCGAGATAGTCGCCGTAGCCTGTAGCCTCCATGTCTTCCAGCGGGATGAAGCGGAGCGAGGCGGAATTGATGCAATAGCGCATTCCCCCGTCATCCTGCGGACCGTCCGGGAAGACATGACCCAAGTGTGCGCCACTCGAGGCAGAGCGCACTTCCGTGCGTACACGCCCAAACGAAGTGTCGGTATGCTCATACTCCACCTCGACAGTCTCCGCAGCCCCTGTGCGCCCCGTACATACCTGCTCATAAGAAGGATATGCAACCATGCTATTGGCATATCCCGCCGTCGTCTTCACCACCCCATCCACAAGCGAGAAAAGATGGTCAGTCCCCCAGAAACATCCCCCCGCAAAATATATCTTCTTCATATTTCTTTTTTTTTATTACTTTCAAACCATTTCACTCAAGCCCCCTTTCTCCGCGTCAGCAGGTTTGTCGCAGGTGAAATCATTGAAGTTCATAGTTTATAGTTTAGAACTACCCTCTTACTACCGTAAACACCATATACGCCACATAAAGCAACGTAAGCACAATGCCAAACACACGCCCTATCTTGCGGCTCTTGACCATCAACGGGACTATCCACAGCAACGCAGCAGCGCCCACGAGAGTAATGAAATCTACAAATCCTATAGAGTCTGCCCTCAAAGGAATCACGAGCGCACTGAGTCCAATCGTAAGCAACGCATTGATGATGCACGAACCCACGATATTGCCGAATGCGATCCCGCTCGCACCTTTCACAGTAGCTGTGACCGACGTCACCAAATCCGGAAGCGCATTGCCGATGGCAACTACCGTAAGCGCCACCATCGCCTGGCTCATGCCTATCTTCAGAGCCAAACCGCTTGCGCCGTCTACCACCCAGTTGCCCCCAACCACGAGAGCACCTAAGCCTACCACTATCATCACCCACGAAAACCAATGCTTGCTCCTGAGCTTCGCTACATCAGCCTTAAGGGCACTCAGTTCACATTTTGTACTGTGTGCCGATGCAATTCCAACATTCTCCGAATGAGTGCTGTCTGCCTCTTCAGACGCTGTCTCATCATCAGAATCGTCAGGATCCTCCAACTGCTTATTCTTCGATGAAAGGATCATAAACCACATGTAGAACACAAAGATCACGATGAGCATAATTCCTGACGAACGGTTTATGACATTTTGATGAGCGGCGTCAAAAAGCACGCTGTCGCCCGCTATCCAAAGAGCCGCCGAGGCGATGAAGAGGATCGGAAGGTCTTGGATCCTCATAATGCCGCTTACCTTAAACGGACGCACAAGTCCCATTATGCCTACCACGAGGAGCAAGTCGAAGATATTCGCACCGATCACTTCGCCCATAGCCAAGGCAGGCTTATCCTGAAACGCAGACTCCACACATACCACTATGTCCGGCATCGTGCTCCCGAGTGCCACCACCGTAAGACCGATAATGAGATTTGACACTTTAAAACGTCTGGCTACCGCAACAGCGCCATCCGTAACATAATTGGCACCAAGTACCAACAGCACCAATCCAAGAACGAAGAATATGATATCGTGAAGCATAGGCAGTAGATTTAAGTTATATAATTTCCCATATCAACAAACACATCCTTTGATATGTTCGCCAATCGAAATCCATCGCATCTTATACTTCCAGCTTTCAACGAAGGAAAAAGTTCACTCAAAGCAAGGATCGATGGAGTTATACACCCAATCAGTGCAACCCCAGCCAATCTTATGAGTTTTTTCTATCAAAGCACTCACCTTCACCTTATACTCATTCTCCAGACCGCTACTAACCAACCATTTCGACAACCTACCGAAATTAGCCACCAACGACCTCACAAAAGCCTCTCCATGACCATACTTCGAGCCATATTGACAGAGCAGCGTCAGCAAATACACCATCATATCCGCCACAATATAAGGATCGCGCACCTTATTGGTGAAATCCTTCATTATATCATTGATCTTTGTAAATTTCAACTTCAACACCGGGTCTCCATTCGGCCGAAATACTTTTGAATAAATCGCCCGTTGAGTTTTCTCCACCACCTTATTCACATCCGGATTAAGGAAGAAATCAAGATACTCCTTAGCCGCCTTCACATCCGAATAAATATCCAACACAAACTCCTCCAAATGCTCCCGATCCAACCCCTGAACATACTTCTTCAACTGCGCCTTCGACATAATATATTAGATTTACTGGTATTTTCCCTAATGCACACCACTATCAAAAGACATGCGCCATTCCCAACCGCAAAATTAGCAAATAAATCCAACAATACCTCATCTTTATATAAAAAATGCCTCTTCCGATTTTTCGCGTGATGGAGGTCGCGCTGCGACCGGGCGGAGCCATCCGCACCGCGGATTGACTGGGTAGCCAAAAAAACTTAAAATCCTTCTTTAAAAATATATCAGATAAGAAACTGTACGTTTCCTATCTGTATTCAATCACCACAAAGAATTCAGAAAAGATGAACGACAGTTTCCTATATCATGCATTCGGCATCCGTGACATGCACTACAGAAGTACCCGATACAAAGGGGATACTGTCATTATAACGCTCGAACCCAAGGAAAGATTGTGCGCTGCCCGAAATGTGGCGGGACGGCCCTCGTGAAGAACGGCACAAGGACCAGGAACTTCACGGGTCTTCCCATCGGAGGGAAGAGGACCGTCTTCCGCTGCGTGCTCCAGAGATACAGGTGCAGGAATGCAGAGATAGTGTTCGACCATTTCCACGTAGTCAAGCTCATGAACGAGTCCGTGGACAAGGTGCACAGGGACGCGTACCGCAACGAGAAGGACAGGACCGTCAAGAAACTGATAAAGGGTACGAAGTGGCTGTTGATGGACAACCGTGAGGATCTTGGAAAAAAGGAAGGGAAGACGGAAAGGCTCGACCGGGCGCTGGAACTCAATCGCCCCCTTTTCGAGGCATACTACCTCAAGGAGAAGCTCAGGGAGATATGGATGCAGGTGGATAAAACGGAGGCCGACGCGAAGCTGATCGAATGGGTCGGGTCTATGAAAGCCACCGGCAATGAGCATCTCATCAAGACCGCAAACACTGTCATGGCATACAGGACCGGAATCCTCAGCTGGTATGACCACAGGATATCAAACGCAAAGGTCGAAGGCCTCAACAACAAGATAAAGGTACTTAAGAGGGTGGCATATGGATTCCGCGATGACGATTACTTCAAGCTCCGGCTGTTTGCACTTCATGATGCCCGCATCACCCGAAATGTCGGATGAACCTAAAAAATCATAATATTTATATATTCCAGACCATTACTCTACAAATAATCCCTCAAATTAGAAAGATTCTCGAAATTAATTATTATCTTTGCAAACCCCTATACATAAATGGCATGTCATTACATAGAATATGAATGGGTATGACTAAACTATAGGAGTGATTTTTACCATAATCCAGAACGAAATGCTTTGATATGGAACTTTACGAAAAAAGGCTCTACAATATGAAAGCCATTAAGATTGATAAAGCTTGGATACGAGGATTGATACTCTCAATAATCAGGTGTCCGCTGACATAGACAATGCACGTGAAACTGCCTATTGGCAGATAAACGAGGCTTTGGTGAAATGTTTCCAGATTTTCCACAGGTGTGTAGAAAATCTCAAATCCTTCTTTCATGGATTCTCTATCGAAAGTAATTTAAAATTGAATATTACATTTGGAATATTGTTGTACGAGTAAATGTATTTCATCAAAAATATATTGATATGACGGCGAAGAAATTATAGGGATATTTGAGGAATTGATTCCAAGAGGATCCTTCTTGCGATAAGAAATAAATATTGATTTTAGAATTATGACAGATAAAGATAAACGTTATAGCGAATTGCTAGATAAACAGATAGCAGAATCTAAGAAAGAATGTCGTTCTCTTGAATTCAAGTCAAATTATCTTGAATACGAGAGATTAGGGAAATATATATCCGCATTGTCAAATGGTGCTTGTCTTGATGGAGAAGATTACAGCTATCTATACTTCGGTATTGATGATAAAACTTTGAATATTAAAGGAACAACTTTTGGGGAAAATGAAGAAAAAGCCAAAGGAAAGCAATCCTTAGACCTCACTTTGCGACGTGAAATCACTCCAAAAATAAACTTTCAGTTTGAGACATTCTATTATTATGGAAACCAACGCATTGTAAGATTAAAGATTCCTAAAGCGAAAGGAGAACCCACAATGTTTAACTGGAAAGCTTTCATAAGGGTGGAGAGCAATCTGACTTCACTTGAACAATATCCTGAATGGATGAGGGCTCTTTATAATTCAGAAATTGATTGGTCGTCAGAAATAGTAGAAGGGGCTACTTTTGCTGACCTTGATCCCAAGGCAATTTCTGTAGCACGAGAAGGATATAAACAAAGATATCCTTATCTTTCTGACGAGTGCGACAGTTGGGAAGATACCGTTTTTCTTGATAAAGCCTCGCTTACCATTGACGGTGATATTACACGCACCACACTTTTACTTGTGGGGAAGAAGGAGAGTGTCTCAAAAATCCCACATATCTCTCAAATAGTTTGGAATTTTGAACAAGATGGAAAGACATTCGGAGATATTTTTTCAATTCCATTTGTTTTATCTACTACCGAATTACTTGGTCGCATAAGAAATTATCGCTTTAAAATCTATCCACATAACAGTCTCATACCAGCGGAAGTGTGGAAGTATGACACCAGAAGTATTTTAGAAGGTCTTCACAATTGTATCTTACATCAAAATTATACTCTAAATGAACGGATTATAGTTACAGAAACCAATGAAAAATTAGTTTTTGAGAATGCCGGCAATTTTTATTATAAAGATTACACACAATACATCGAAGGCAAGAAACGTCCAAGTAAATATCGCAACCGTGCTTTAATGAATGCCATGGTCAATATTAAGATGGTCGACACTTTAGGTTATGGGATTCATAATTTATTTTTGAGACAGAGGGAACGTTTCCTGCCTATGCCAGATTATGAAGGATCTAATGAAACTCGTGTAGTGTTGAATATGCCTGGGGTAGTGATCGATGAGGATTATAGCATTCTGCTCATGGAAAATACTTCAGTATCGTTAACCGACGCATACTTATTGGACCAACTTCAAAAACATAGACCTTTGTCAACGGATGCAATACGACATCTAAGAAAACTGGGATTAATAGAAGGCAAAAAACCTAACATCTTCATCTGCAAGTCTATTGCTTCAAAGACAGGTAAGAAGGTGGAATATTCCAGACATAAAGGACTGGATGAAAATGCATGCTGGCATTCTTTGAGAGAAGCACTTAAAGATCACAATAGTCTTAGCCGTCCGGAAATAGACACATTGTTATGGAATAATCTATCTGATCAATTATCAGACAGTCAAAAGAAAGATAAGGTAAAGAATCTTTTGGCTAAATGGAAACGCAGTGGGAAAATAATAAATGAAAGAATAGGCTCTAATTCCGTATGGATACTCGGTAAAATCGCAATAGATAATAAGTAATACGAAAATTTAGCCGAGATTTAGCCGAGATTTAGCCGAGATTTAGCCGAGAATAGCAGAACACATTACTTAATTAATAAATAATAAGCTTACATTCAATTATTTATATAATGAGTAAAGATTTATTGAAGATGAATTTAGCCGAGAATAGGATGAAATTAACACAAGATATGACTTATAGGATTGGTCCAGAATCAACTATTAAGAAAAATTAAGATTTTCGCCCCCTAAGTTTCGCATGGATAGTATACGGAGTTCCTTCTGAGAAAACAGCAAGAAGAGTCTGAGCCATATAGATAAGTTTATCAGTTAGTGTTTTTCCGTCCACTCTTACTGCACAACAAATCAATGTTATATGCCGCATTATCAAAATTCTTGACTTCTTCTTCACTGACTATCACCAGATCATTACCGTATATATTGAAGTTGTTTAAACTTATTTGCGAATTGAAAAATTTACAAAGAAGAGTTAA
>CAMWLX010000123.1 GCA_947175225.1 uncultured Porphyromonadaceae bacterium | reverse complement strand
TCACAAAACAACAATATTGTAGATGAAGATCAATATAACCGAACATTAAAACAACAAACAGAAGAATCAACAAATCTTAAGCAAATCCGTAAAATATGAAAAAAATCATTTTGCTCTTCGTAATAGTGGTTATTATATCTTCGTGCAGTCGCAAAGGTACGCCACTCACAGCTAATGAAGTTGAAACAAAATTTGGATCATCAATAGTCCTTGTAAAAAATGAGTATTATTATTCTGTAGATTTAGGAGGATTAACAATATATTTTACAGGTCTTGATAATGAAGGGGATCTGGAAAATGTAGAAACTGATCTTTCAGAGGTTAAACCAATAATTGGCTATGGAACAGGTTTTTTTATTTCCGAAGATGGAAAAATTGCTACAAATAGTCATGTAGTGGCTCCTCCTGTTAATGACAGAGCTGTGAGGAATAATCTAAATCAATTAATGAGTGCCCTTATAGGAGCTTACAGTGAAGAGGTTAACAAATTATCCGATCAAATTAACGAATTGCATAATTATTGGTTAAGGACACCATCAGGCAGTGAATTGGAAGCATCCATTGAAATGAAAAGAGCTGAAATAAAAGCTGAAAGAGATGAGGATCAAAATATACTTGACAAGTTAAGAATGATCAATACATCAAATGTAACAATATCTTCTCATAGCAGTATAGGAATCGCGCAAAACAATATGCATATAACGTCGACAAGTGACTTTTCCGATTGCGTTGTTATCAAGGATGATGACGAACATGATTTGGCTATTCTCCAGTTAAAAAACAAGCATCTTCCTGAGGGATGCACGTTCATAGACATAGAAAAATATGAAGAAGATCACGATAACGCACCCTTTAATGCCGATGGAGAATATATCAACATTGATGAACCGGGATTAGGAGAACCCTTATATTTATTGGGATACAATCTTGGTCCGACCTTAGCAATCACTGAAAATGGCATAAAAGCTCAGATTACAGAAGGATCAATTAGTCAAAATACAGATGATATTAAGGTTATGTATTCTATTCCGGCACTCCATGGTTCAAGTGGAGCACCAGTTGTCGATAGATATGGCAATTTGATCTGTATAAATTTTGCCGGACTTGACATGACTCAAAATTTTAATTATGGGATAAAGGCAAAGCATCTACGTAGTTTAGCAAAGTGATTATATATATAAAGTGGATATTTATCAGCCACTAAAAGAGATCAACTTCAAATTAAAGTTATGGCTAAAATTCTAAAACATGCCAATAAAGGCGAGATTGTATTTCTTAGTAAGGGAAATTATTCTCAATTATATACTTCAATCTTGCAAACCCTTGGTCGCAATGCTCCTTTTGCTCCTGTGAAGATTACTTCAACCAACGTAGTTTGGGAGAATAATTCGAAAGCAGATTATAAGAGCATTGTTGATGCTCCGGAAGAGATCAAAGGACAGCTTTTGATGCTTTTTGAGCAAGAATCAAAAGCATGGGCTCATAAACTAAAACAACAAAATCTTGAATATGCCCTTACAGTCCCGGATCCGTCTTATTTATTTTATGTAGTAGATCATGATAATGATGATAATGTTCTTAATAATAGATATCATTTCTTGATCACCGGGTGGGCATGTAAATTCAATAGGGCCATTAGCTCCGGAAGTGACGGGCTTGAAAAGGATATTATTGAGGCAAAGGAAAAACATCAAAATGTAATTGTTGAGATGGTTGATGGCATAAATCGGCCTATAGCTAACGGGAACTTTACCTACAATTTCAATAATTCTATAATTAAAGATGTCACATCTGATACAAATGGTAGATATAATCAAGGTTTATGTCTTGTAGGATCTGTCTATAAGTTCACGTATAAACCTACAGGACAAACGAAAGAGCTTAAAGTGCAGAAAAATATTGAGTTGTATACTTTGAAATTTTCTCCTACCATTAATGTTGATATATCAATTGTCGACCAATTCAATCAACCTGTCCCATCAATAAAGACTGAAATAAGATATGGAAGCTTTAATTGTGTAAAAATTTCAGATGGACATGGAAAAATTCGTATAGATGATCTGCTCTATGAAGATCCATCTCTAAGGATTGTAATTTCACCGGAAGGATATTCAAATCACGATTTCGCTGTTTCTTGTCCGAATTGCAATCTTACAGTTGTAATTAATGTTACACCTCCGATTAAGTCTTATCTACAAGTTATTGTAAATGGAAGAAAAGCTGAAGGTGTAACCATCAATTTCAGTGGTGCGATTGAAGGGGCTTTCTCTTCAGATAACGATGGAAAAATTTACTTACCCGAATTATTGCCGGGCCATAGTTTCAGTGTGTCTGCCATTATAGATGATTTTGCTAAGGACGAATCTTTTTCTATAATTGATGGGAAAGAAGAATATCTTTTTGAAATTAACCCTCCTGAACAATATTGTGAACCTGATGAAGAGATTAAGCCGAAACCTGATGATGAAGAAGATCCTGACCCGGTCTCTGATGAGGAAGAGGATTCTAAACCAGAACCAGATAATGAAGAAGATTCTCAGATTCCTATACCTGATCCTTTTGATTGCCACATTATAGTAAAGGCTTTTGAAGATGATCTGCCTCTGGCTAATTATTCTTTAAAAATAGAGAGTGCTACTATCAATGGAATTTATATTACTGATTGTGATGGCATTATACCAATAGGAAAGCAAGCGATAGGTAATGAATTGAGGGTATATACTGGTGAACTTAACGAAGATTTAAAAATTATAACGGTAGAAGAGAGTAAGAATGAATATGTAATTTATGTCAACAAACCGATTATATCAGTCAAAGATCCAGACCATGAGATTCCTCAAGAATGCCATATTAAAGTTGTAAGTAAGATTACAGGAAAACCTGTAGCAAACTATGCTTTAGTAATTGATAGTAACCGAATGAAAGGTAACTACTCAACGGATGAGAATGGCATTCTTCCTTTACAAAATATGACCGTAGGTGTTAATGTCACAGTCATACCAGGGAAACATGCTCCAGTTCAATTTGAGATTGAACAGTATAGGGAAGAGTATGTCATTCAAGTAGATGATAGCAAGACCGTATTAGGGGACATCATGATTACACAGAGTGAGTATGACAAGAAAACCCCAATCCCTGATGCCAAGTTAACACTTACAAATAAAAAAGGCCAGAAGTTTTCACAAGTTACTGATTCGAGTGGAAATATAGTTGCACCTCGATCTTTTTTTTCTAATAATGAAAAAATCCGTGTCCATTTAGATATACCTAACAGGAAAGTACGAGATCTCAGTTTCAAATATCTTGACAAATTTGATTATTATCATTTGTATCTCGTTCATCCATTTAACTGGAAGAAACTTCTTTATTTATTAATTCCGATAGTGATTATGTTGCTGAGTCTAATCAGATGTGAACGCGACATTACAGTTCAGACTCTCAATGGCAATGATATTCCTATTGAAGATTGCCATGTTTCTCTTGAATATACAGAACATGCATTTTGTAAAAATGGTGATATATTTTTTAGAAAGAGACAAGAACATGTAGGAGTGACAAATAACGAAGGTGAATATACATTCACTAAGATGCCTTGCAGTGTCTTTTCATACATCTTTTATACTCTACATAAAGGGTATGTGAGTGCAGAAACGCCTTACGGTATCAGCCGAACAGAATCGTTTGTATTTCATTGGAATAAAAATGTCAAATTGGTGATTGATGAAAAGTCTCTCGATAATTCGTTACATTCAAATCCTGTAGGCAATTCAACCATACCGATTCTTTCTCCATGCGATGCCGGAGCTTCCGGGCAGAAAAATGTTCCAGCACATACAATATCTGAGCCTATTTCTTACAATATGGGAGCAGAAAGAGGAACTTTTGAGATTGAATATAAAATGGGTGAAGTATGTCCAGATCAGATTGTGATATATAATCATAGATCAGGAGATGATTGGAAAAAAGGGAAAGTTGTCTTTGACTCTCAAATGAAAACTACCCCTAATGGAGCTGTTCGAGAGAGTGTGAAATTCGATAATGGTAGTGTTGTAACGGTGGTAGTCACAACGGGACCTCAGAATGGTTCGGTATGGAGTTATGAATTATCTTGTCCAAAATAAATTATATATAATGATTTCTGTAGCGAGCCTCGCTCGCTTCACCAGACCGAAAACACCGATTTAGGTGAGGGAGTTGGGTGGTATTCTACCGAAAGCATCGACATTGGGGTGAGGGCTTGGGCGGCACTGATGGTGAGATCGCTTGGGTCTAAAATATTTTCAAGGGATGATAGATTTTGGAGTGGTAGCTGCTCTTTTTTTGATGAATACAAAAACTATTTTATTATGGAAACTAAAATTACAACAGAGACTAAGACAACGGTCAATGTGAGAGTCGAGTCTGGGGAGAAGGAGATGATGGATAAGGTTGCACCTAAAGGATTAGGTAAACTTGATATGGTGATTGCTTTTGATACTACCGGGTCTATGGCGGCTTATATTGATGATGTTAGGAAGCAGGTAGCGGATATGATCCCTCGCTTGTTTAAAGACAATGAGGACTTGCGGCTGGGTATAGTTGCCTTCGGTGACTATTGCGACATGAAGAACCGCAATGACTTTGGCGATGCCTATCAGTGCATTCCGCTGACAAACAATGAGAATGACATTATCAAGTTTGTAAAGGAGTCAAAAGATACAAGCGGGGGTGATGGTGATGAGTTTTATGAGCTTGTGCTTAAGAAGATTGTGGAGGAGTCTCCTTGGCGAGAGGATTCGTCGAAAGCAATCTTGCTGATTGCAGATGCCGACCCGCATGACTTAGGATATACCTATGGGGATTATGTGGTTGGGAATCAGATTTCATGGAAAGTAGAGGCACAGAAAGCTGCTAACATGAAAATCAAGATAGATACCGTCTCAATTGCCGGAAGGCCGTGGTATAAGGAGTTGTCTGCTATGACAAATGGAATTTCAGTGCCATTCAAGAGCAGCGGGAAGACGGGAGCAATGATCGAGACAGCTACAACAGCACGCAGCGCCATGGCTTTTGAAGAATCAGCCCGCAGGAGTAAAGACGAATCGGTCCGCAGTTTCTGCATGGCCAGAAGTACTGGACTAAGGGGTAAACTCTTTAGTCGATTAGCAGATTGTAATGATGAAGAGCTTAATGATGTATGTGAGTCTTACTCAAAGGAAGTTGACAAGTCCGGGGAGTAAGATTGCCGATAGGGTTCATCCGGGAACTTGCTGACCTATGCTTTTGGGGCAGGCTGGGAAGCCTGCCCTCCATAATTTTTTTTGAAAGTTTTTTTATTTCGGGATTATTAGTTAATTTTGCGGTGGTTGGGGCACAGCAGAGCTGTGGGCGGAGATGGTTTCGCGTTTGTGGGATATGATTTTGTTTTATTTATGATATTTAGGAGATGAAGAAGATTGGATATGCAGGGTTGGCAGGGATGTTGGGAGTGATGGGATTGGTCGGGGAGGCTTTCGGGCAGGTTGGCTTCGGGCAGGCTGAGAAGTTTGGGGAGGGGTGGAGGTTTGAACTTGAGGATGTGGCGGAGGCTATGGAGCCGGAGTATGCGGATTCTGCTTGGCGGGTGCTGTCGCTTCCGCATGATTGGAGCATTGAGGGGACTTATTCGCCGGATTTGGCGAGCGGTACGGGGTATCTGCCGGGGGGCATTGGATGGTATCGGAAGCATTTTGATTATAAGAAGGATGAGGGGAATTTAAATAAGGAGGATGAGGAGAAGGTGTATATTTATTTTGAGGGGGTGTATAATCGGAGTGATGTGTATGTGAATGGGCATCATTTGGGTCATCGTCCGAATGGGTATGCGTCGTTTATGTATGATCTTACGCCTTATCTGAAGGATGGGGATAATGTGATTTCGGTGCGCGTGGATCATAGCCGGTATGCTGATTCGCGCTATTATACGGGTTCGGGAATTTATCGTGATGTGTATTTGGTGAAGGCTCCTTCTACTCATATTGCTCAGTGGGGAATCGGATTTGAGACAGAGTCTGTGAAGGGGAAGAAAGCAAAAGTGAAAGTGAGGGTGGCTATTGATAATCCTGTGAAGGGGGTGGCGGTGAAAGTTTCGCTTTTGGATAAGGATGGGAAAGTCGTGGCTCAAAGTTCAAAGGGAGTGGCTGGAAAGGGTGTCGGAGATGTGTGCAATCTTTCGATGAATGTTCCTGATGTACGGCTATGGAGCCTTGAGTCTCCATATCTTTATACGCTTAAGACTGAGCTGATGAAGGATGAGAAGGTAATAGATTTTTCTGATACTCCTGTCGGGATTCGGACGCTTTCATTTGATGCTAATACCGGGTTTGCGCTTAATGGGAAGAATATGAAGGTGAAGGGTGTTTGCATTCATCATGATGCCGGGGCGTTGGGTGCAGTGGTGCCGGAGGAGGTTTGGGAACGCCGTTTGCGCAATTTGAAGGAGCTTGGGGTGAATGCATTGCGTATGAGCCATAATCCACAGGCTCCAGTGGTGTATGAGATAGCTGACCGTATTGGGCTTTTGATTATGGATGAGGCGAGCGATGAATGGGAATTCCCGAAGCGCAAATGGATAAAGGGTTGGAATAAGGGTAAACCGGGGTTTGATGGCAGTTATGACTTTTTTGAGGAGTGGATAGACAGGGATGTGGCGGATATGGTGCGCAGGGATAGGAATCATCCGTCGGTTTTCCTTTGGAGCATTGGTAATGAGGTGGATTATCCGAATGATCCTTATTCGCATCCTGTGCTTGACGGCAATAACTCTGCCATTTCTCAACCTATGTATGGGGGTTATAATCCGGATGCTCCAGATGCGATGAGGATTGGGGAGATAGCGAAAAGGCTTACGAAAGTGGTGAAGGGGATTGATACTTCACGTCCTACTACGGGGGCATTGGCAGGGGTGGTGATGTCTAATCAGACAGCTTATCCTGAGGCTGTGGATGTAGTAGGGTATAATTATACTGAAGACCGTTATGACGAGGATCATGCCACTTATCCTGAAAGGGTGATTTATGGGAGTGAGAACCGTTCTGACTATGATGCTTGGAAGGCTGTAAGGGATAAGGATTTCATTTTCGGGCAGTTTATTTGGACAGGAATTGATTATCTTGGGGAATCGGGGGCGTGGCCTTCGCGTGGACTCTATACGGGATTGCTTGACTTTGCCGGCAATCCTAAACCAAGGGGTAGGTTCAGGGCTTCGCTTTGGAGTGAAAGTCCGGTGACGTATATCGGGACTTATCCGAAGCCAAGGAGGGGGAATTGGCTATCTATAGATGCGTGGGACAGCTGGAATTATGAGCCTGGGGAGGAGATTCGGGTGGTTTGCTATACGAATTCGCCTATGGCTCACCTGCTGCTTGATGGGGAGGTTGTCGGCGAGACTACCCCGATGGACGATGCTACCGGTATTATTCATTGGGATATTCCTTTTGCTGCGGGGAAGTTGGTGGCAGAGGGGATTGGAGAAGATGGGAATGTGGAGTCATCGTATGAGATCGTTACTTCCGGATTGCCATATGCAATCAAGGTGTCGGCAGATCGGGATAAGTTTGATAAAGCCGAGGATTTGGCGCATCTTTTTATAGAGATTGTTGATGAGAAGGGGGTGCCGGTGAAGTTGGCTGATAATGAGGTGACGGTAAGGGTCTCGGGCCCGGCGGAGCTGATTGCGCTTGAGTCGGGGGATAATTTTGATATGGGGAATTATCGGGATAACCGGCAGAGAGTGTATCGGGGGAAGCTTTTGGGGTATCTTCGCTGCGTGGGGGATGGACCTGTCGGGGTTAAGGTCAGCTCTCCGCTTTTGAAGGGGGATATATTGGAATTTTAGAAGGACGCATCCGGCGTGCAAGGATATTCAGATAATATTTAATATTGCATAGCCGGATGGTCTTCTGTCAATGCGGGACGCGCACGGAGTGCGCTAACTACACTGGAGACATTTGTAAGGAATTGCACGAGGCGGCCTGCCCTGCAAAGGAATGGGGTGAAATTTAGAATTTCAGGTCGTAGACGGCTTTTTTGATGTTGGAGAAGGGGAGGTCGAGGTCGAGGGTTTCAAGGACGGGTTTCTTGGAGCCTTCTTTCTTTACTTTCTGCCGGATGGAGAGGATGATGCCTTCGTCGTCTACTTTGCGAAGCATTCCGTGGAGTTTGCGGCCGTCGGTGGTGAGGACTTCGAGGTCTTGACCTACATATTTTTCATATTGGCGCTTCACTTTGAGCGGGGAGGTGAGTCCTGCTGTGCCAACTTCGAGTTCGTAGTCTTCTACGTCGCGGTCGAATGCTCCTTCGATAGCTCTTGTCAGATTGACACACTCTTCGATGTCGCCCGGGGTCAGGGAGTCGATTTCTACTGTGATTTCGTTAGATGGGGATACTTTCAGATCTGTAAGGAAGTATTCGGTATCTTTTAGCTGGTCTTCTACGAAGGCCTGGAGTTCTTGTTTATCTATCATAATTGTATTTTTTTTAGTTTGCTTATATTTATAGAACAAAATATTTAGTAATTTTGCACATTAATTTTTCACGCAGGGAACGCGGGGGGCTGAGATCGCAGGGGAAGTTTTTAATTAAGATATGATATGACTAATAATTCTAAGTCGATAGTGTTGGCCGGAGTGGCTGTGCTGAGTTGGTCGACGGTGGCAACGGCGTTTAAGATTGCTCTGCGGAGCTTGTCGGTGTTTGATATGCTGTTGGTGTCAACAGTTACGGCGATGCTCATATTCGCTTTTATGATGACTGCTGAGCGGAAGTGGGGGAGTCTACGTGAATTGCCTCGGCGTGTCGTATGTGGAGCACTTGGACTTGGGGTGCTGAATCCGGTGGTATATTACCTTGTGCTGTTCCGGGCATACG
>CAMWLX010000122.1 GCA_947175225.1 uncultured Porphyromonadaceae bacterium | reverse complement strand
GCTCGAAAACCTGACGAAATATTAATAAAAAAATAAGTTTAAACAACTTCAATTACTTCGAGCTACAAATTTAGGAAAAAATATCGGAATTTCCAAAAACTGATGAATGTAAGAAAAATATGATATTAAAAAGAGGGATGGCAGAAATGCCATCCCTCTTAGCGATAATGTAATTATGGTAGGAAATCGGTTACTTCACTACATATTTGAGTGTAGCGGTGTTTTCACCGGCAGCTGCCATAATTATGTAGATTCCTCCACTGAAGCCAGTCATGTCGACTGTAGTGTCTTCAGACACTGTCAAAGACAAGACTTCATTACCATTGACACTGTAGACTTTGACTTCGGTCTGGCCGGATATGCCTTTCACAATGAATCCGGCAGAGAGAGCAGCAATCTTGAGATTTCCGGATTGGAGAGCTCCTACAGAAGTGGTATGGTCGATAGTGTAGTGGTAGCTTACCACCTGGCTGTCATAATATCCGTCTGCAATAGCATAGGCATTGATGACAGTCTCGTCGTTGATTTCAATCGGTCCTGTATAGAGGATACGGGTAGTGCTTACTGTCGGGTCAGTTCCATCGAGAGTATACCAGATTTCGGCGTCTTCAGTAGAAGAAACGAGTTCTACCGTAGTGCCCTCCTCTACAGCACTTTCATTTTCCAAAGAAGCTGTAGGAGTTTCAGCCGGAACTACCAAGACGGTAAATGATAGCCAAGTCTGTGGAGCCTCAAAGTGAGAATCTTCGATTTGGTAGGAAATGGTAGCAGATCCGGGTAGTTCGCCTGTGAACTTCACAGTAGCTTTTCCGTCATTGTCCACAATCACAGACTCAGGAATATTTACGATAGGAGAATTGCTTGAGATGAAGATACGTTTTCCAGCTGCAGCTTCAGCAGGCAACAGACTGATGGAGAGCACTCCTTCGTGTCCGACATAAGAATCAACGTATTCTTCAACGAGCATTTCATCGACTTCCTGCTCTATAGTAAATTCCTGAACGAAATTCTCTTCCATGCGGATGCCAGCATAGCTCATGACCTTGTTGGAAATCATAAGAGTGACTACATCAGAAGAGAATGGCTGATTAGCCTCGAAGCGTACGATTGAAGCGTATGGAACGTCGTCGAGATTTTTCTCTTCGTTAAGTAGGATCACATCGCCTGCCACAGCTTCACCATTGACAGTGACTGCAATGTTGGAGGAGGTGAGAGTGGATATGTCCATATACTTGTCGAACTCAACTTCGATAGCCTGTGAGAATGCACGGGCGATCTTGACTTCGGGACGTACGGTCTGTATCATTCCAATGTTGACATCGAGCTGTGGAGGAGGCACCGGGAGCCATTCTGTAGTAGCAGCCTCATATCCTTCCTTCTCAAAGCGAACTTGCCATTCACCTTGCGGGACATCCCACTGGTACATACCATCGGCATCAGTGAAGAGAGGATTCTCCTGAGCATAAGCCTCAGCATCCCATTTTACAACTTTTTCAGAAACCTCACCATACATGTCTTCAGCCCATTCCTTATAGTAGATTGTAGCCATTACGCCTGAGAGACGGTTGGATGGAACAGCTTCGTAGACATAGCCGGATGGGTCGATGATCGGCACTATATCCGGGCAGCGGAATGGTTCTGAGATGTTGTCGGCGATGTCACTTGCATTGTCGTGACGAATATCGCGTTTTTCAACATAGTAGGTCTTGACATTTACAGGGAGACGGTTGACATCCGGGAACGAAAGGGCACATACCCAAGCATCGGAGGCAGCGATATATTTGCCATCGATTCTGCGACGTGAACCATCCGAAAGGAGGATTACGAAGTCAAGGCTGCGAACTTTCTTGGCATGACCTTCACGGAAGATAGCCTTGAATGTGAACATATCGTTGCCCGGGACATAAGAATAGGATGGAGGAGTAGTAGTGGCTTCAATATGATCGAAGTCAGCCCTTGTACCGCCATAAATCATATGAATGTCGGTAAGCTCAGCCCAATCCTTGTCGTAGATAGTCTTGCCGGTAGTGGTCTTATACTTGATACCTTCCGGAGTTGTGATCTCGGCATAGATATAGTGCTCAGAGTAATCACCGGGATTGTAGAGGTCAAATTTCAGACGCCAGTCTCCGTTGGTCAGCGAGCGTGTAGAGCCGATGAATACATCGTTGTCGTATACTTTCACATCGCTTAGAGCAGTAGCAGTGCCACGAGCAGCGATTCTTGTGACGGATGTCTTTTCAGGGACAGAGATTGTGAAGTCTCCGGCTGTGAAAAGCGCAGAGCCAATCGGCTGGGTTATGAGTTCGCCATTGAATTCAAACTCAATGACAGCACTTGGACGATAGTCGCCACCTTTGCGCGGAATGATACAGAAGCGTGGAGAAGCATCCTTGACTTCCATCTCTACCGAAAGTCTGCCGTCGGAAGTTGTCGTGAAGTTAGCTCCGTTTCCTGCGACAAGCAGTGAATTCTCAACATAGTCGCATCCTTCAGGGATACTGAATATCACGTTTACCTTTTCGATAGCATCAGCATATTCGGGCAGGAAGTCGATCTTCGAGCGGACGGTGACGATCTGGCCTACTGTCACCGAAGTCTTGTTGACACTGATAGATGTCTCAGCTCCGGTATAGTAGAAGAGTGACTCGTCGAATACCGGCACCACGTCGATGTCGATATGTGAGATATAGCCGGACTCAACGTTGATGTCGTTGATCAGATAGTCGGTGCCTGCAGATAGACGTGAAGAGTTAAGCTCTGATAGAGAACCTGCAGCAGAGAATAGCTTGCTCGACATCATAGTGACGAGAGTATACTTGCCGTCGGGGAGGTTGAGGAAATCCAATGTCTTGTCGGCATATGCACCTTTCTTATACAGGCGTCCATCTTTGTCGTATAGAAGTCCTACTACCTCATCAGCATCAGAATCAGCGTAAGTTGTCTTCAGGTCGCCGTTGGAAGTAAATGTAATCTTGACTTCACCTTTGTCGTCTGAAATGACAGTCTTATCGCTTGAGCCATTGAATCCGCTGTTGCGGGGGATAGCCTTGATTTCGATCTCGTCGCCTTCATTGACTTGGTCGAGAAGAAGCATGCGAGGATAGCGGAGACGGAAGTCGACATTGCCACCTCTTGTCAAGTTGGTAGCAGTGAACTCAACGTTGGCAAAATCCTTATAATCTGAGAATGCATTGTCGACAGCGTCCTTCTCAATGTTGTCGCGAGAAAGAAGAGAAATTAAGACTTCAGACCCGGCGAGTGGTTTCACCGACATATTTGCAGCCGCCTCGAGTTCTTCTTTAGAGTCGAATGAGACAGACATCTCGATATGATCCGGTGAGCCGGCAGTGATCACGCCAGGAGCGTCGTAGACCGTAATTGTATATTCGCCGTCAGCATTGGTAGTGGCTGTAGCAGACACGCTGTGCTGTCCGTTTACAGTCTGGGTTATTGTCACATAGCCGCCGGCAAGAGGCTCGTCAAGCTGAGCATCAGTAAGCTTGCCTTTCACTTCGTAGCGAGTCAGGGGAGCAAGCGGAATGTCGATTGAATTTTCATTTTCTTTGACAATCCATTTTCCTCCATCAGGAGCCACATATTCAATGGCAAGTTCGCGAGGAAGGGAGATCTCGTAATTGACCTCATATCCTTGCACCTGTCCGGGAATAACGGCACCTGATCCAATGAAGCTGTGCTTTTCATCAAACCAAGAAATGTTTGCCTCGTCAGCCTTATTCTGACCGTCGGGAGCGGTCAGGGAGAGAGAGACTTCCTGAAGTTGAAGCAGCGAATCGAACTTATGGTCAAATCCTTCCTTAGGCATTTGGAAATCAAGTAATGATCCAATCACATGGCCGTTGGGAGCGAGAGCATAAAGACTATATTTTGCATCGGGGATAAGGTTGCCGAATATAAACTTCATGCGGTTGCCGGTAATCACCAGTTTTTGAGTCTGTCCAGTCTGCAGATTGCTGAGTTGGAGAGAAGCATTACGGTAGCGGCCATCTGCTGCATCATCCGGCAGAGTAACGCTAAGGGCTGTAGAATCCTCATCGATTGTCATGATCTTATAGTTGCTCCAAGGCTCGGTCTCCATATAGATGTCGACTGAGTCGGAGTAGACTTTGACCACTAAATTCTCCGGCACACCTTCGAGAGCATTCCAATACACAGTCGGAGGCATTGCTGAATATAGCACGAGCTCTGAGAGATTCTGACAGTTGTAGAACGCATAGTCGTGGATTTCAGTGACGGATGAAGGGAGGAGAACCTTTGTGAGGGCCTCACAGTTTTCAAATATCCAAGAAGGCACGTAGTAGTAGCCGGAAGTGCGGCTGAAGTCAGCTTCAGTCAGCCCTGTAAGATTACGCACCACGCCGAGGTCGTAAGAATCCATTCTTCCGATCACCTTGAGGTTGGCAACGCTTCCGTATTCTTCTCCGGTCATCTGATAGATAGCATCCCAGAGATTTCCGGGTTGGAAATGATCTATGATCAGCTCACCGGTGGCTTCATTCCAGGAATTTGGCCATGGTTCACCGGGATTTGCAGGGTCAAACACGAACTGTGCGGTGTATTCAAGATTCTTGTCGCCCATTTTTATAGGAAGATCACGGTCGGTAGAAATGATCTTGCCGTCCTGTTTCCAGCAGGAGAATTTGAAGCTTGAATTAGGATAAGCATACAGCCAGCTTTCTTCACCCTCTTTCAAGAGGAAATTGTTGTTGTTGACCCAACCTGCTATTGAAGGAGAGATGAAGACATTCACTTTGTGGGTGTATCCGTCGAGGTAAGGGTCACCCGGGTTTGCGGGGTTAAACTCCACTTTGTCAAACCAAGCGGTCAAATCGGTCTTTTCAGCGGGCATTTGAAAATAGAAGTTTCTGTCTGTCGACACTACTTCATCACCCACCATCCATGCCCGGAACTCATATCCAAGTCTGGGAGTTGCTTCACAATAGACCGACTCTCCCTCCATGGGATAAAGGCCGGTCTTAGGATTGGTGTAGCCTCCTTCTGCCGGGACTGCCTTCACATTCAAGCGATAGCCCATTTGGGGATCAGGAGGGTTGGTAGGGTCGAAACCCTGTCCGCTGCCACCCTGGGCCCAAAGGCTGAGCGCCGAAGCGAATGCGAGCAATAATGATAATATATTTCTCATCATTTGTTTTTTGTTAAAGGAATTTTTAGAGGCTATTATTTACCGACCTTGATCTTCATGGTCTTCTGGCCGGCCTTCACGATATAGATGCCGTTTTCAAGCGTAGTTGTGAAGTCATTGCTTACTGCAGATGCAATGGTCTTGCCATCGATAGCAGCTACTGTAATTTCTACAGCTGTACTGCAGCTGATAGCCAGGGTATTCCCCTCTACATTTACTTCAAGTCCTTCTGATACTGCGTCATCAACACCATTGGTTGATGAGAATGCAAGTGTGAATCGGTGGTCGTTCAGAGATGCGTCGGCATCGAATACGTAGTCGGTGACTGTAAGGTCTGTTGATACGCCGGTCTCGTTGTCGATAAGGACTACTCTGTAGTCTTCAGCATTGCGGGTGTCGAGAGATACTTTATATTCACCTTTCTTGCCAAAGCGTGCGCCAAGAGTAAACTCACCGTTACCAAGTGGAGTTTCATCGATAGCCATACGGATACCGCTGTTGTTGACGAAAATCTGTGGAACGAGATCTACTGTACTCATAAACTTGCTTGCATCGCGGTTGCTTTCATAAGATGAGGAAGCTTCTTCATTGATGACGATACGAGTGCGGTCGCTGCCGTTTTCGCCATTGATGTGGATATTGAAGAGGGCGCGGTCGGCGTTAATTCGGGGTGCGCGTGCTCCGCGATTGACATTGAGTTCAGATGCTCCTTGGCGGCTATGGGCGCGGGCGGCCGGATTAAGTTTGATTACATTCCCACCCTCTACATCCTGACACTGCACAAAGAATGCCTGGAAAGGCTCAAGTACAAATTCATCATCAATAGTAGAATACGCATAGTAATTATTTCTATTCCATACTGTGATGGGAGCATCGTATTCAACTCCCTTGATGTTCAGATAAGCCGGATAAGAGTTGCCTGCAAGATTCCATGAAGCATTGTGGGCAAATTCAGAAGGATAAGAAGAAAGTGTCTTTTCTACACCTTCCTTCGCAAAGAGACCGTTCCCGCTGGAAGCCGGATAGAAAGTAAAGCAGACTTCTGAGCGTCCTTCGGCTGCGCAGTTGAAGATGTAGCCTTCTCCTGCTTTGAGCACAGTTTCGTCTGTCATGTTCTGCCATGTGTTCTCTTCGAGATTGGCACGTGCCTCTCCGGAATACTTGCGTACCACCCAAAGAGCATCTGCATCCACTACGATATCCTTTACATTGATGTCATATGGGAATGAGAGGAATGTCCAGCCGTCGGTGCGCAGCCTCAATTTAATGTCCACATTGTCAGCTGTAACTGTTGATTCAGGTATGATTGTGGCTCCACTGTAGATGTTGCCATACACCCAGCCCTGGTTCTCATCATAGTATTCGCTGTAATAATAGTCTCCAAATTGAGAATATTTCGACAAATTGAGATCCGATTTACGGTTTACAGTGAGATGTCCGCTCTCCTGCATATCCACTTTAGCCTTATCAGCAATTCCTTTGTCGCTGGTAAGATTAAATTCGCGGTTGACTGTAAGTTCTGTAAGATCATCCGGAAGAGGTTCGATGACAGTGAAATCAATCCATTTGTCATGGAGAAGATATTCATTTAGAGTAAGAGCCGGGACATAGAGGATGGTGTTGGAAACATCGGTATATCTGAAGATATTTTCGTTATGAGGGAAGAGCATGTGGCACTCTACTGCATCAAGACTTAACCCCTGGAACGAACCTTCTCCGATATTAGTAAGATTCTTATTGAGGACCAACTTCTTGAGATTATAATTAGAATTGAATGCACCCCAGTCTACAGTAGTCAAATTCTCGGGCAATTCGAGTGTTCCTTGAAGATCACAATCTGCAAAGGCCTCTCCTCCAACGTAAGTGAGATTCTTTCCGAAAGTGACTGATTTGAGCTGACGAGCTTGCCAGAATGCTTCATATTCAATACTTTCTACATTTTCCAGATTTACTGAAGTTATGGAAGTGTATTCGAATGCATTTCTGTCAATTTTTTTCACACTTGACGGAATCTCTATGCTCTTGAGGCTTCTACACTTGCTGAATGCAGACTCCCCGATTTCCTCAACACCTGAAGGAAGCTTCACTTCAGATAGGAATCTGAGATTATTGCAACCCAATATTTTTGTAAGTCCGGTTGCGCCGGAAAGATCAAGTGTCTCAAGACGTGGAAGTCGTCTTATGGTACGCATGTCAATTTCATTGGGTGTGCCGGTGACTACGAGCCAACGTACATTTCCCAAGTCATCTATCACTGAAAGTATCTGCTCTGCAAGTGTGCCGGGAGTGGCGACATTGACAGTCACCGGAGTGGCTGGGTTTTCAGATCTTAATACATAGTCACTCTCTCCTAAGTAGTTGGCATAATCCATAAATAGAGCGTCCGGCACATAAATATTTACATAGCCTGCAGAATCGCTGTACATACGGAATTCCGGAACTTCGGGTGAACTAAAGTGGAAATTGATTCTGTTGTTATAGCCTGAGCCATTGAATTCTGCATAAAAGAGTCCGGATGGCATATATACGTCGGTAAGATTGCTGCTGCCAGGAAATCCTGTGTTATCCTCATTATAATAATCGAGACAGCAACGCACCACTGGATAGCTCATAAATGCATACCATTCAGGTACGGAATAATACACATTTTCAGGAACAGTCACAGACGCTTCCTTTGTGATTATTCCCCTCAATGTGATGTATCCCTCATAAGTCTCAAATGCGAAAAGGGTTCCATTTTCATCGGTGGCACTGTAATAAGCGAAAGGTACACACTCATAATCATCTATCATTTTCAGGCCATTTACTGTGGCTAATTCCTTTTCAAAAGCTTCATTTGGATCAGTACCTTCGGCTATGATCATGCATGCACTTTCATTAAGTGCTTCCTTATATGCATCAAGAGATGCTGCAGGGACTGAAATAGGGATACGTCCTGTGAGTGTATATCCTACTGCCATCCCCTCAATATTCACGCTTCCCGGAACATTTTCGCTTGTGAAATGAATATTGATAGCTCTATAGTTGTCTACAGGACACACATCGACACTCGTAATGTTGCCGGTCAAAGTGATGTCTTTAAGTTGAGACGCCCATCCAAGGGGACTTACTATGTGCGACCAGTCATTGTTTATGGTAAACTCATTGACTATACACTCTTCATAGACAGGTTCCTCTTCCCACTCCTCATTTACTCTTTTATTGAAACTTTCCGGTAATGTGATGTGCGTATTTTCTGTCTCTGCTCCTATATATCGTGCCTCGTTGCTCCATAATGGGCTATAGAAGAAAAGACGGTTGTTGTCAGCATCGGTTAATTCGAAGATCTCTGAGTAGCCATCATAGTTGTTGGCAACCGGAATTTCCGCACTCAGAGGGAAAGCGCCCAATGCAAACGGGACGATCAGCAAGCTAAATGCTTTCCGCTTTAAGTCAGGTTGTTTCATTTGGTTTGATAGTTAGGTGGATGCCATTCCTCTAAAACACCCATTGTTAATGTATTGAGTAGTATTGATACGGAGAAAGTGAGGAATTGGTCGGGCGACCACAGTCTCCATATATGTCATTTGGATTCTATATGGCAATTTTTTGAATCATTTAACTCTTCTTTAGTATAATCATATAAATAATCGCAAAATTAATAAAAAACTGATATTATTGCAAAAAATACAAGATAAATAATGCGTATAATAATGCTTTTTTATGGAAATTTTATTATCTTTGCAAACTTTTTAAGCAACCTATTGAAGTTGTTTCGACTTATTTACGAATATAAAAAATAACAAAATAATATGAA
>CAMWLX010000121.1 GCA_947175225.1 uncultured Porphyromonadaceae bacterium | reverse complement strand
AACCCTCCCTCGAAATGCTCGTCAAAATTGCCTCTATCCTCAAAATTGACCCCCGAGAATTAATATCTGGTAAGCAATGAATCAAGCACAATATAGTAAACTTTTCTCCTTTCTTTGGAATATCGCTAATGATGTTCTTGTCCATGCCTTTGAGAAAGGCAAGTATAAGGACATCATTATGCCTATGCTTGTCCTACGACGCATCGATGTTCTTCTTGAACCCACAAAGGATAAAGTTCTCGAACGTAAAGCGCAACTCGACAAGTTTGGTGTAACCAATCAGGATCAAGCACTTTGTATGGTTACGGGGTTCCCGTTCTATAACCACTCGAAGTTTACTCTCAAAACGCTTATCAACGAGACCGACCCACAAAGACTGAGGATGAACTTCATCGACTACATCAACGGTTACAGTGAAGATGTTCTCGAAATCATAGATAAGTTCCACCTCCGTCAGCAGATTGATAACCTTACTGAAACCGGTCGCCTCGGCTCGTTGATTGCTAAGTTCACAGACTCAAATATAAACCTTTCAATCAAGCCCGTGCTTGATGACGAGGGCAACGAAGTTCTTCCGGCTCTCGATAACCATACTATGGGTACTATCTTCGAGGAACTACTTCGCAAGTTCAATGAGGAAAACAACGTGACCGAGGCCGGTGAACACTTCACGCCTCGCGACTACGTCAAACTGCTCGCAGACCTCGCTGTTGGCCCTGTTGCTGACAACCTCGAAAACCGTCCGTATGCCGTCTATGACGGAGCCTGTGGCACCGGCGGTATCCTCTCTATCGCTCAGGAGCGAATTGCAGAGTTGATACCTAATGCTACTATCCATCTTTTCGGTCAGGAACTGCAGCCAGAGACGTTCGCAACCTGTAAGGCCGATATGATGATCTCGGGCGTTCTGCCTCAAACCGGGTATTCACTAAAAGGCTCCGCTCGCAAATATATTGCTTTCGGCTCGACCATTTCCGAGGACGGTCACCCCGGCGAGACATACGACTTCTGTATCTCAAATCCTCCTTTCGGTACACCTTGGAAAGAAGACCTTCGCAAAAAAGGTCTTACTGACAAAGAAAAGAAGAAATTTACCGACTCTCGTTTCAATCTTGAATACGATGGCGACGTCGACTTTTCTTTCATCCCTGATATCGGGGATTGCCAGATGCTTTTCCTTGCCAATAACATCAGCCGCATGAAGGACACCGACAGCGGTACTCGCATTGTGGAAATACACAACGGCTCGTCGCTTTTCACAGGCAAAGCCGGAGGTGGAGAAAGCAACCTCCGTCGATACATCATCGAGAATGACCTTCTCGAAGCTATCGTCGCTCTGCCTGAGAAGATGTTCTATAACACGCCGATTAGTACCTATGTTTGGGTAATTACCAATCGCAAGGCTCCCAATCGTCGCGGTAAAGTTCAACTTATCAATGCGACTGAGATTAAATCGCCTATGAGAAAAAATCTCGGCGATAAAGGTAATGAACTTTCGCAAGAAGATCGAGACCATATTCTCGAACTTCTAATGAATTTTGAGGAAACCCCCGAAAGCAAAATCTTCGATAACGAAGAATTTGGCTATTGGGAGGTGCCTGTTCTTCGCCCCAAGCGAGACAAGGAGGGTAACATTGTCTATAAGACGAAGAAAGGCAAAGAGCCGGAAGTCGAGTATGCGAGAAACCGCAACGAATGCGAGCGAGTTCCGCTCACTTACCCAGGAGGTGTCGATGCGTTCTTCGAGAATGAAGTCGCACCTTACGACTCGGAAGCTCGGTTCGATGAACCTATTCTTGGCTACGAGTTATCGTTTACCAAGTATTTTTATAAACCTGTCGAGCTTCGACCGCTCGCCGACATATGTGCCGACATTCGCGAAATAGAATCTCGCACTGCAGGGATGTTAGACCAAATACTCGACAGATGATGAACAATACTTATAACACTGCAACTTTGTTGTTGGATAATAAGTATCCTTCACATTGGACGCTTATTAGAGCGAGGAATCTTTTTAGAGAATCCAAAGAAATCGTTGGTACTCGTACCAATTTCCCACTCTTATCTTTAACAAAAGGTGGTGTGATATTCCGAGATACCGAAAACGGTAAAGGTAAATTTCCTAAAGATTTTGAGTCCTACAAAGTTGTAACTCCGGGTCAAATTATCTTCTGTCTATTTGATATAGACGAAACGCCGCGAACAGTCGGCCTTTCATCCATTGGAGGCATGATAACGGGCGCATACGATGTTTTCAACATAAATGAAGCCATCGCTGACCCTCAATTTTTATACTATTACTATCTTGCTGTCGATGATAATAAGGCATTAAAGCCTTATTATTCCGGTCTGCGTAAGGTCGTTCAAATGCCAAAGTTTTTAGGCATACAGATTCCGATTCCTCCGCTTAATGAGCAAAAACAAATCGTTGATTTTCTTACTCGGAAAACAGTTCTTATTGAGTCCCAACAACGAGAGCGCGAGCGCGAAATTCAACTGCTCGACGAGCTAAAACAAGCTGAAATCGCGAATGTTGTACTCCGTGGATTAAATCCCGATGCCCCTACAAAAGAGGCACAAACCATTCAGTTCGGTAGAATACCTGCTCATTGGGAGGAAAGAAAAATACAGTATTGCTTCTCTGAACGCTCGCAAAAAGGCTTTCCCAATGAGCCGATGCTTTGTGCCACCCAGTCGCAAGGCGTTATTCCTCAGTCTATGTATGCCAACCGAGTTGTTGTTGTCAATAAAGATTTTGACAAACAAAAACTCGTCAAAGTTGGCGACTTCGTCATATCCTTGCGCTCTTTTGAGGGCGGCATTGAATACGCCTACTATCAAGGCATCATCAGTGCCGCATATACTATTTTGACTCCCAAAGAAGTTGAAAACTCTGAATACTTCAAGCACTTATTCAAGTCCTTTAACTTTATTCAACTTCTTCAAACCTGCGTGACAGGTATTCGCGATGGTCAAAATATCAATTATCCTTTCCTCAGTAAGCACTTCATTCCGATTCCTCCCATCGAGGAACAGGTGGCGATTGTAGAATATATTCGCAAGAAGAACTCTGCAATCGACGATATGATAGCCAATCTCCGTACTGAGATTGACACACTAACCGAATATAAACAACGCCTCATTGCGGATGTCGTGACGGGGCAAGTCGATGTCCGAAACCTCTAATCTCCTATGGCTATAAATACTACCGAAAAGGGTCTCGAAGATATTATCGTTGACTATCTGCGCGATGTCAACGGTTACAATCAGAGCGGCAGCTCTGAATATAATAAAACCTACGCCTTGCTCCCCAATAGAGTAGAGGCGTTCATTCGTCGTACTCAGCCCGACAAAGCAGAGGAACTTCGTATTTTTGACACCGAGTCCGCCAAAAATAAGTTCTTCACTCGCTTGCGTGATGAAATCACTAAGCGCGGTATAACCGACGTGCTCCGTAAAGGCTTCCGTTACATTACTCTCCACTTCGACCTTTACTATCCTCTGCCAAGCGAACTGAACCCAACGGCGAAGAAGTTTTATGAGGATAACGATTTTACCGTTATCCGTCAGCTTCATTACAGCCCGACCGACACAATGCTGTCTATCGACGTCGCATTGTTTATCAACGGTCTGCCTGTCATTACAATGGAACTTAAAAACCACTTCACCGGACAGACAATCGAGAACGCCAAAGCCCAGTATCAGAATGACCGTGACCCCAAAGACTTGCTTTTCAAAGCGAAACGTTGTGCCGTGCATCTTGCCGTCGACGATACCGATGTGGCTATGTGCTCAATGCTCGCAGGGAAAAGCAGTTGGTTCCTGCCGTTCAACAAAGGCAACAACGGCGGCAAGGGAAACCCTGTCAATCCTAACGGCTTGATGACCGCCTACCTCTGGGAAGATGTGCTGACCAAGCAAAGCCTCAGCAACATCTTGGAGGACTTCGCGCAGGTTATCGAGGAAAAAGACGAAGATACGGGTAAGCCGAAGACCAAAGTAATTTGGCCCCGTTACCATCAGCTCGAAGTGGTGCGTCGCCTTCTCAAAGAAACCAAGGATCAGGGTGTCGGCCATCGTTATCTCATTCAGCACTCTGCCGGTTCAGGCAAGTCAAATTCAATAACTTGGCTCGCGTATCAGCTCGTCGGACTGTTGAAGGACAACAATCCTGTGGTCGACAGCGTGATTGTCGTTACTGACCGCGTCAACCTTGACAAGCAGATTCGCGACAACATCCGCGCTTTTCAGAAGCTATCGAATGTTGTTGCATGGGCCGACAGCTCCGAATCTCTTGCCACCGCTCTGCGAGGGGGCAAGAAGATTATTATTACCATCGTCCACAAGTTCCCATACATCCTCGATGCTATTGGCACTACTCTCAAAAATAATCGCTTCGCAATTATTATTGACGAGGCTCACAGTTCGCAAAACGGCTCGATGTCGGCCAAGATGAACATGAGCGTCAGCGGCAACGCTACCGAAGAAGATGAAGACCTAGAGGATAAGATTGCAAAGATTGTGGCAGGGCGTAAGATGGCGACCAACGCCAACTACTACGCTTTTACTGCCACTCCAAAGAATAAGACTCTCGAAATGTTCGGTACGCCTCTGCCTCCCGATTCCGAGGGTAACATTAAACACGTTCCTTTCCACGTCTATTCTATGAAGCAAGCCATCGAGGAGGGCTTTATCATGGACGTGTTGCAGAACTATACTCCTTATCAGAGCTTCTACAAAGTAGTTCGCTCTATTGAGGAAGACCCGGAGTTTGATAAGAAACAGGCATCCGCTAAAATGCGTGCTTGGGTCGAAGCGCAGCCCGAAACCATCGAAGCAAAGGCTCGTATCATTGTTGAACACTTCCATGAGAACGTGGTCAACAAAGGAAAGGTTGGCGGTCAGGCGCGTGCTATGGTCGTTACCTCCAGTATCTTGCGAGCCATTGATTTCTATTATTCCATCTCCGAGAAGTTGCGTGAACGCAACAGTCCGTTCAAGGCTGTTGTCGCTTTCTCAGGAGATAAGGAATATAAGGGTCAACGTGTCACTGAAGCTACCGTAAACGGCTTCCCCTCGTCTGAAATTGAGAAGCGTATGGGTCAAGACCCTTATCGCATCCTTATCGTTGCCGATAAGTTTCAGACCGGCTACGACCAACCACTTCTCCATACAATGTATGTCGATAAAGTGTTGTCGGACGTAAAAGCCGTTCAGACACTCTCTCGTCTTAACCGTTGCCATCCGAAGAAACGAGATACTTTCGTTCTCGACTTTGCCGGCAATGCCGAACTCGTTCAGGAGGCTTTTCAGAAATATTATAAGGGTACTAATCTCAGCCGTGAGACTGACCCCAATAAACTGAATGACCTGCTCGATACGATTGAACAATACAATCTCTTTACCATGGATGAGGTTGACGAGATTAACCGTATCTTCCTTTCGGAGGAAGACAGGTCTATGCTTGACCCGATCCTCGACACCGCCGTGGAGCACTTCAAGCAACTCGACGATGACGGAAAAATTGAGTCTAAAGGTGCAATCAAAGGATATAATCGCCTTTATCCTTTCATCGCCGCAGTATCTCCATACAAGACTGTCGATTGGGAGAAAATGTATATTTATCTCCATCTCCTTGCAGCCAAACTTCCGAGAATACCTCGTGAAGATTGGACCGAGGGCTTGATTGACGCTATCGACTTCGATCAATACCGCGCAATTAAGCAGGGCGAGGCTCAGTTCCAAATGGAGAATGAGGATAAGGACATTGACCCGGTACCCGTCGGTGTAGGTGGCTCAATCGGTGAGCCGGTATTTGATCTTCTTTCAAACATACTTGAAGAGTTCAACACTCAGTTCGGAGGTATTGAGTGGGAACATCCGGAAGAAGCTATTGAGCAAATTCGCCTTCTCCCTGATCGACTTGCTGCTAATGAAAATTTTTCAAATGCGGTATATCATAGCGATGAGCAGAACGCTGAGATTGAGTCCAACAACGCACTATTCCAAATCGTTATAGAACTACTCAGCGAGAAGACTGAATTTGCCCGTAACTATCTTGACAATCCTAACTTTCAGGCTTTTGTCAACCAAAGAGTATTTAACCAAGCATATATAAAGGCTCAAAAAAGATACCCAAATATTGATGGCTTCAGCTCAACAATGCTGGCCGCCGAATCGTAAAAAAAGTATATTATGATTAGTGGAATAGACTTTTCATCTCTTGCCGCTGCAGATAATCTTGTTGGCAGGAATATCAATGGATGGAATGTGGTAGAGAAACTTAAGAAATCCACATCTCCAAGTGATACGGGTGGGCATTTTTCAATTTGTTACAGAGTTGAAAAAGACCAGAAAACCTTTTTTATGAAGGTTTTGGATTATAAAGACGCGTTTCTTGGTCCTATTAGTCCGGATAAAGACAGGGCAGCTTTGATCGCAGAACAATTCTCTGCGTTCAAATATGAGAAAGAGCTTTCAGAGTATTGTAATTCCAAAAAGGTCTCGAAAGTAATACAGTTTGTAGATTCAGGACAAATAGAAATAACAGACTATCCAATTTCCACTGTTTCATATATTGTATATGAAATGGCTCAAGGTAATATACGACATTTCTTGAAATTTTCGCATGGAGTAGATTTTACTTCAAAGCTTAAGTCTTTTGCGGATAAGCTATCCTCTCTTCGAGATGTTGCAACTGGATTAGGAAGTTTACATAAAAACGAAATCACCCATCAAGATTTAAAGCCTTCAAACATAATGAAATTTGATACGGAATCAAAAATTGGAGATTTAGGTCGTTCTCTTTGTTTCGATGAGAACGTTCATTGTCCATATCCATTCGTTTCATTTCATGGGGATTGGACTTATGCTCCACCAGAGGCTTTTTTTCATTATCACATCCCAGACGAAAGAGAGAGATTGTACCAAATGGACAATTATACCTTAGGAGGGCTTATTGTCTTCTATTTAACCGGGGTCTCTATTAACGCACTTATAGATAAAAATCTTCCTAGCCCTATTAGAGTATTATGCCGATCTGGTATTTCATTTGAAGCTGCGAAGACTTTTCTGCTAGATGCTTTTCAACAGGCGTTAAAAGAAATACGAGATGAAATTCCACTAGATTCAATAAAAGAGAACTTAATGCACATGATAGAATATCTATGTTTCCCTATTCCCGAGAGACGTGGACATCCAATCAATATCAACCCTTTAAATAGAACACCTAACTATGACCTTCAAAGGACTATTACAGAGTTAGATGTTATGTACAAGAAAGCAAAATTTGAAATTTCAAAATTATAGGGCATGTCGTCAATAAATCCAAAAGAGAATAGAGATGTGATACCCGGTTGGCGTAGTTATAAGAAAACTGCTCAACTAGGAGAGCTATATGCTATGGGAGCAAAAGAGATTACTCTTCCAGTTTTTCCTATAGCTCCGTACATAGAAGCTTGGACTGAGAATAAAACTATAGCTTTTGCCGGAGATCTTCTAAGTGCAGCTATTCTAAATGGACAAACTACCCTTCCCGAAGTTATTGATGCAGCTCAATTTGTAATCGCTAAATCTGATTCGCCAAAAATTGTGCATGAAATTGCGCGTTCGATTATTCCATCTAAGGTTGATAATAATAACGCCTCTACTGATACCGCCTCAAAAGTAATTGAGAAAATTGAGAAGAAAGAAGAGTATTCAAAAAAGTTGATTCAACTAATTAAGAAAGAGAACATACGCTTCCCCTACAATCCAATCGCATATTGCGAACTTGCACGTTGTTATATTTCATTGGGACTCTCAACGAAGGCTTGCGAGGTAATGAAAATCGCTTTACATCTAGCACCGTATTCTCGATATGTTTCTCGTTGTGCTGCAAGATTATTTGTTCATTTAGAGGAATTTGACCTAGCACATAGAGTTGTTGCTCATAATCCTGCGCTTCGCCAAGACCCATGGTTAATAGCATCAGAAATTGCTATAAACTCGTCAATGGGTAGAAGCTCCCGTTTTATTAATGTTGGTAAATCACTTATTGAATCTCAAAATTATAGCCCATTCTCCTGTTCAGAATTAGCGAGTGCGATTGGCACCCTAGAGATGGCAAATGGCTCAAGAAAAAAATGTTTGAAATTCATAAATCAAGCTTTAATACAGCCAAATGATAATAGCCTAGCTCAAGCAGAATGGCTTGCATCAGAAAACAATGATTTACAATTTGCCTTTCAAGACTATAGTAAACTGAAATATAAGGCAGAAGCAGAAACTCGATATGAGTACTTTCGTGAGAATTATGATATAGCATTTCGTCATTCAGTGGATTGGGTCGACGACTCCCCCTATGATAAGACCTCTGTTCTCTTCAGTTCTCATATTGCATATGCCTTCTTAAAAGATTACCAATCTGCATCTAGGATATTAAATATTGGACTCGTTGCTAATCCGTCAGAAACTATTTTACTGAATAATTTAGCATATGTTAATGCCTTAAATGGTCATATTGAAGATGCGGAACGAGCAATGTCTCGCATATCTTCATTACCCTTAGGCAGTTCTTCTGATGCAGATATATGTTATACCGCAACCAACGGTCTTATTCAATTTAGAAAAGGACAAATTGAAGAAGGTCGAAAATTATACTTAGATGCAATCACACGTGCAAAAGAGTGTGCAACAGATAAGACTCTTGTAAATAAGGCGATTCTTAATTATTTAAGAGAAGAACTGGTGGCAAAGACATGTTCTGGCACAGACGTTCTCGAAATATTGACAAAACTGGATACTGAACAAGATAAAGAAATGTCCAGACTTCGCGATGATGTTTTGGAGGAAATCCAAAAGCAATCCAAAACCGATATCATAAACCCATTTAAGTTAGATATATAATATCATTAGTGGGTATATAAAATCGCTATAATCAATAATTTATGATAGGTAACAAATATGTTGACATTATTTATTCTCTGATTCAGCATCGGGAGAGTGAGGTGGTGGAGTTTAAGAGGGCGGAGAAGAGCTTCGACTTCGATGACTTGGGTAAGTATTTCTCGGCGTTGAGCAATGAGGCGAATT
>CAMWLX010000120.1 GCA_947175225.1 uncultured Porphyromonadaceae bacterium | reverse complement strand
CGATGCTGCCACAAGACGTCATACTGTGCAAAGGGAATCCACGAGTTTCTCTGTGGCACTGATGATGCCGGAATTGACTTTTTCCATCAGAGCATCCGCATTAAGTTGCTGACGGGCAAGCATATCGATTGTCTTCTTCTTGGAGCGAAGTATACGGGTAGAAAGTTCCATAGCGAGGATATGCAGCCGGCCAAACCTATCCGGATTCTTTGCCAAAAGCGGGTCAAGGACTTTGAAAAGAGCGTCAAGTTCCTTTTCGCTGCGCTTATAGTCTTTAAGCTCATAATGAATCTCTGCAAGATCGAAAATCAAAGCTACAAGAAGAGCCTTGAACTCTTCATTATCATGGTCTTCAAAATCTTTGAGACGCTGGAGTGCTCCAATAGTTTTTTCCAAAGCCTCCATATATTTTTCAGCTTCAATAAGCCTGCTGATTTCCAGACGGGCTGCGACTACATTTGCAAGCACTTCTGCTTCCGGGCTGTCTTTGCCAAAAGCCTCCATACGGATATGGACATCAATCTGATTCATATTTCAATTATGTATTTTAGTACTATTCTATGAAGTTGTTTAAACTTATTTTTTTAATTCGTAAATAAGTTTAATCAACTTCTATTATAACAAACAAGAGAGCAAAAGGTATCAATGCCTACATCCATTTTGAAAGACCCTCAGCTATATTTTCTGGAATCGGTTTTGATTCTCTTGTAGCATAATCTATGCTGACCATTACCGATTCGCACATAGAGCATATCTGGCCGGTCGCTATATTCCGAAGAATTTGCTGAAGCACAAAGCTGCGCTCCCCTATCTTCTTGACGCGCGTACGTACCTCCATTGGATCTGTGAAATGAATCTGCTCCATGAAAGTACAATTCAGATTTACTATCACAGCTTCCACACGGCTCCAGTCAGCAAGCTGACCACGCAAAGCATTGTAAAACTCAGTCTTGCCAACATCAAAGAGTGCAAGTTGTGAATTATTATTGACGTGCCCAAGCACATCAATATCGTTGAATCTCAATTGAAGAGGTACTGAATGTCTGAATGACTCAGCATCCAGATGCTCCAATATATCGTTTATTTTACTCATAAGTTGAATATTTTCTCGTATCATAACCCCATAAAACCTATAAACCCATAAACCCCTTAAACACCCTAAACCCATAAACCTCAAATTT
Organism: uncultured Porphyromonadaceae bacterium; assembly: GCA_947175225.1. Classification (GTDB taxonomy): domain Bacteria; phylum Bacteroidota; class Bacteroidia; order Bacteroidales; family Muribaculaceae; genus Lepagella. The sequence goes on along the minus strand of CAMWLX010000120.1, from coordinate 7,915 downwards.
CGCCGGCGAAATTTGAATAATCAGCGAAATTTAATTTCCACCACCACATCCTTCCCCAATATCTCATTGATACCCTTCACAATCCTCCCTCGGCTCATATTCAGTTCAGATCTAAGCGGTGCATTTGAAGTCCCTATAGTCATGACGCCATTTTTCATATATGGCCGATTGCACATAGAGGCAATTTGTTGGCCTACCACCAAAGGAAAAGCATCGCAAGCACGCACTTCATCAAGCCGTCCCTGCATACAACTCTTCTCAAGGCACTCCCTGAGCACATCCCCTACTGTCACAGCATCCCGTCTTTCCATTACTATTCAATTTATCCTTCCGTCCCTATATCCTTCCATCCCTATGTCCCTTTGTCAATTCTAAATTCTAAATTCTAAATTCTAAATTCTAAATTCTAAATTCTAAATTCTAAATTAAATAAATTCATAATTATCTATCATTGAGAGCTTCGATAGGCCTGATCTTCATAGCGCGGATAGCGGGGATGGTGCCTGCTAAGGATCCTAATATAAAGAAAAGCCCGACTATGATGATTGCCGCTCGAAATGTGAGCTCGAAACCTGCGTGGCCAAGAAGAGGATCATAAGTGAGTTTATCGGCAATACCAAGCACCAAGGCTCCGAAACAGACCCCTAACGTTCCCGCTACAAGCGTAAGCATGATACTTTCGGAAAGAACCTGAATGGTGAGGTCGAGAGGCTTCGCACCTATGGCGCGTCGGATTCCAAACTCTTGAGTCCTCTCTTTAACCACTATCCACATTATATTTCCTACTCCTATCACTCCAGCCAAAAGGGAGCCAAAGCCGACAAAGAGAGCAAGGAGAGATATGCCTAAGAAAAGATTATCAATCATCTTGAATGTTTCTGAAATATCCATAAACTCTATGGCATTCTTATCTTCAGGACTTATGGAATGAGCAGACGACACAATTCTGCGGATTGTAGCCTCATTGTCAGACGGTGACTTGCCGGGTGGAGCAGTATATAGAAAGAATCCAATAGAATTTCCTGAGTTGAAAGCCCTTCTCATAGTGGAAGAAGGGAGAATAACACTTTCATCAAGACGGCTATTGATTTGTACATCAGAAAGTTGGGAAGCAATCCCGACCACTTTAAAATATATGCCATTGAGGCTAATATATTTGCCAATAGGAGATTCATTCCCAAATAGGGATGTAGCAACATCCTTTCCCACCACTGCAACTTTACGTTCAGCAGCGACATCGCCGTTATTTATGAAACGTCCCTCATTAATGACAGGAATCATAATTTTACTATAATCCCCCTCTACACCGGAGACAGTGGTAGACTTTGTCTTAGATCCGTAAGCGGCAGTAGCCCCGCGGGAATTCATTTCAGAACTGTATTCAATAGCCGGAGCCAACTGCCGTATAAGTTCTACATCGCGAGTGGTGAGATTCCAGCCGGAACCTTTGGTGAATCCTTTATAAGGGATAGATCTTCTGTTGGCAATGACAGCTCCCAGGTTAGTGGAGAACCCGGCGAAATTCCTCCGCATAACTCCCTCGAAACCCTGCGCCCCACCAAAAAGCATAGCAAGCATGGCAGTCCCCCAGAATATTCCAAAGGCAGTAAGGAATGTACGGGTCTTGTTGCGGGCGAGTGTAGCGCCAATTTCCCGCCAGTTTTCAATATCGAAAAAAGATGTTTTCATTCGTCACGAAGGGCTTCTACGGGTTTAACTTTAGTTGCCTTTACTGCAGGGAAAAGACCGGCTATAGCACCGGCTATAATGAGAGCTGCCGTCACTTGCAAGGCAAGGGAAATATCTACTGTCGGATTGACAAAGCCGGCTTGATCTTCAAGAATAGGACTTAACAACTGAAGCATCCCCATTCCAACCACAAGCCCGATATATCCGAAAATGGTAGTTATTGCAACACTTTCAGAAAGAATCTGAATGATAATGTCCTTAGGTTTTGCTCCTATGGCGCGTCGGATACCAATCTCATGAACACGCTCTCTAACCGAGACAAACATGATATTGCTGACCCCTACCACACCCGTAAGAAGAGTGAGTATGCCGATCACCCATACAGCAATGTTAAGATATATCATAGCCTGACCTTGCTTGAGATAATTGGCAAACTGATTCCACACCCAAACGGCATTGGAATCTTCCGGATCAAATTCATGCCGCCGGGCAAGGACAGATCTAACTTGAGATTCGGTTTGCTCTGCTTCTACGTCGGTAGAGATATTTTCTACCCGAACAGTCATTTGGTCGACATAGCCATCTCCTCCTGTTATCGCTTTATATGTAGTATACGGAATGAAAGTGCCTTTTCTCCATCTGTGGTCGTAGACCCCAACTACTTTCCATGATAAATTCATCGCCTGAAGTTCCTGACCAAGAGCTTTGTCGGAATCTCCAAAAAGGAGGGCAGCATTGTCGCGATGAATTACAATTGTACGGCGATGGTCTGCAATATCTTTCTGATTGATAAAACGTCCCTTTATGTCGGTAATCCTCTGAGTGCGACACTCATCAGGATAGACAGCCTCCAGCCCACTGCTAATATAGTCTTTCGGACCAACGATATTGAATCCGTATACGGAAGTTGATATTGCCACATCAGAAACTTTATCCACTTCATTAGCTATAGCCTCCATGTCATTATCTTTAAGGCGTATCCACCGGCCATCACGATAACCTTTATAAGGCATTGAGGTGGTGCCGCTCCAAAGGCGAATGGAATTGACGCTTGAATTTGATGACTCAGCCTCAAAATTATTCACGACGCCCCGGGCCGCCCCAAGCAGAACAATGAGCATGAAAATACCCCACGCCACTGCAATACCGGTGAGCACAGTTCGCAGCTTATTATTCTTTATAGTCAGTGATATTTCTCTAAAAAGATCGAACATAACTTGTTTAATTCATAATGCATAATGCACAATTAAGTTAGACATTATTCTCTATCCGACCGTCTACGATGCGGATGACGCGGTCCGTGGCGGCGCCTACTGTTGGGTCGTGAGTCACTATGACAATGGTCATCCCCGTATCATTATTGAGGTCGCGGAAGACTTGCATCACTTCTTTAGAGGTCTTAGAGTCGAGGGCCCCGGTAGGTTCGTCGGCAAGTATGAGCGAGGGTTTAGTGACAAGTGCGCGGGCTATGGCTACTCGCTGCTTCTGTCCTCCCGATAATTCACTGGGAAGATGGTGAGCACGATCGGCGAGTCCCATTCTTTCGAGTTGCTCCATTGCGAGTGCATTGCGTTTCTTGCGTCCGATGCCTTGATAAAACAAAGGGAGCGCCACATTTTCAAGCGCATTCTTATAGTTTATAAGATTAAACGATTGGAATACAAAACCAATCATGCGGTTGCGGAGTTCAGCAGCACGGTTTTCGGAAAGATCCTTTATTAGGACTCCATCAAGATGATAAGTCCCTGAGTCGTAATTATCAAGAATTCCGAGGATATTGAGCAGAGTCGACTTCCCCGACCCCGATGCACCCATAATCGACACGAGTTCCCCTTTCCGAATGTCAAGAGTTATATCCTTAAGCACGTGCAGCGGCACGATACCCGGATATGTCTTATTCACATCGCGAAGCTCAATGACTTTGTCTTTTTTCAATGCATAATCCATAATTCATCTTTTTCAATGCATTATTCATAATGCATAATTCATAATTAAATTGTCGCAGTTGTTATATACAATGTCACTAAATTAAGACCAATTTACGGCGTCAAGCAATGTAGTTAGCGCACTCCGTGCGCGTCATTAAGCGTCTTAAACTATCTTAATTTAGTGACGTTATTATTAAGTATAATGAATTAAGCATTATGCATTATGAATTAAATTAGAAATTATGTGGTTTGTAGAAGCATTAAGACATACACCAGCCTTAGCGGTATTTCTTACAATAGGAATCGGTTTTTGGCTCGGAAAACTGAAATTTAAAGGCATAGCCCTCGGCACAGTGACTTCTGTGCTGATTGTCGGTGTACTTGTAGGTCAACTCGACATCAATGTTGGCGGACCGTTGAAGACAGTTTCTTTCCTACTTTTCCTATTTTGTATAGGCTATAGCGTAGGACCGCAATTCTTTAAATCCTTAAAAGGAGAAGGGCTTAAAGAAGTGCTTTTTGCCGTGGTGGTATGCGTATTGATTCTCGCTGCTTCAATAGGAGTTTCCTTCTGGTTCGGACTGAATCCCGGACAAGCTGCCGGTATGATGGCTGGAGCCTCTACAGCATCTCCCATAGTTGGAGCTGCCGAAGACACTGTAAATTCACTTTCAGGTTCTCCGGAAGCTATAAATAATATGGTAGCAGCCATTCCCGTTTGCTACGCGATGACATACGTGTTTGGTACTCTTGGCGCTGTATGGCTTCTCGGCTACGTCGGTCCGGCTATGATGGGTGGGCTGGAAAAGGTTAAGGCCATGACGCGAGAACTTGAGAAGACCCTCAGTCCTGTTTCAGGAAATAGTGACCCCGCAAGTTTCAATGCTTGTCGTCCGGTGGCTTTCCGCGCATTTGAAGCATCCGGCGAATGGATGACAGAGCAAAGAACTGTTGCTTACCTTGAGTCTCAATTTGAAAAGCAGGGGCGTCGAGTGACGGTGGAGCGAATCAAGCGGGCTTCAGACGGCGATGTGATCGACAATATAGCTCCTGACACCTTAATATATAAGGATGATATCGTAGCTCTCGCAGCAAGAAGAGAGATGATTGTAGGCGATCATGCATGGTTTGGTCATGAAGTGCCCGGCGTAGAACTCCTCACTTTCCCTGTAGAAGACGTTGACGTGACAGTAGCCCGGAAATTTAAAGAGACTCCCGTCCATCAGTTGATCGAAGAGCGTTGGATGGATGGTGTAGACATAAAGAAAATTGTCAGGAATGATGTTGCATTAAATCCATTAGGGGGAACAGTTGTGAAACCCGGGGATATTGTGGAACTCGTAGGCACTAAGAAATGTCTTGACCGCGCAGCAAAAGAAATTGGATACGCTGATCCTCGTACACTTTCTACAGATTTTGTCTTTATTGGAATCGGAATTCTTCTTGGAGGTCTATTAGGCGCAATTGCAATTAAGATTGGCGCAGTCTCTGTAAGCCTTGGAGCGAGTGGGGGAGCACTTGTTGCTGGTCTCGTGATGGGATGGTGGCGTTCGAAGCGTCCCGTGTTTGGTTCGATTCCGAAAGCTTCTCTATGGGTATTTAATAATCTCGGTTTGAATATGTACATCGCAGTGATAGGCATAGCATCGGGACCATCATTCATAAGCGCATTCTCAGAAGTAGGTCCAAAGATCTTTATTGCCGGTCTTATAGTAACTCTTGTGCCGCTATTCCTTTCAATCCTTATCGGACACAAGCTATTCAAATTCCATCCGGCAGTGACGCTCGGTTGCTGTGCCGGAGCAAGAAAGACTACGGCAGGTCTCGGTGCCGTCCAAGAGCGCCTCGGCAGTTCCGTCCCGGCCCTCGGCTACACCATCACCTATGCCGTCTCCAATACCCTCCTGATAATCTTCGGCATCGTATTGGTATTAGTCACGAGTCTATGACTTTAATGTTTAAACTACTTCAATATATCCTATAGATATTCAAACAGCAGCTTCAGGGGCTGCTGTTTTTTATTTTGCAATTCAATATTTTTTTTGTAATTTTGTGCTTAAGCAAAGAAGTTGTTTCATAATTTAGTTTTTTCTGACCATGAATATTACCAGATATGCATTCATCAAAATGGCCGCACCACTCCTATTTTCCGCAGCCGGAATATTAGGAGCAAGCGGCATTGCATCTGCAAATGACAAAGTCGGAGTAGGCAACCCTTATCTGCCGCTATGGGAGCATCTTCCCGACGGAGAACCCCGTGTTTTTGAAGATCCCGACAATCCGGGTAAATATCGTGCCTATATAATCGGATCCCACGACCTTAGAGTAAATGAATATTGCGGACCTGATATCCGTATGTGGTCAGCACCCGTAGAAGATCTTACCGATTGGCGCGACGAAGGGGCAATTTTTACATATGAAAAAGATGGGAAATGGGATGTCATGTTTGCTCCCGACCTTGTCGAAGTGCGCGATAGAAAAGGGAATAAAGAATATTATCTTTATCCCCATAGCCGTGGTCCTCGCCGTGAGGCAATGGTGTGTAAAGGTCCTCGCCCCAATGGTCCGTTCACTCCGGTCAACCTGAATGAAGATGGCTCAGCAGTAGTAGAAGGAAGTATCCTCGGGTTCGACCCTTCAATCTACATAGAACAAATCACCGACAAAAAAGATCCCGATTATAAGAAAGGTTTCAGAGCCTATGGCTTCTGGGGTTTCCAACACTCGAGTGCAGCTGAACTCGATCAGAATACAATGTATTCCCTCCGTCCCGGCACAGAGATAATTCCATATTTCATGCCTGCAAGTGCTCGCTATGGAGTGATCAAAGATCCTGAAGGCACCCAATATCCTGCGCTCTATAGCGAACAGAATCCCGGAGACTTCAATTTCTTCGAGGCATCTTCAATACGAAAAGTCGGAAATAAATATGTGATGATATTCTCAGGCTATTCTGGTCCGGATTATGGCCTCCCAAGCACAAATTCTACTCTTCGCTATGCTTACGCCGATTCTCCTCTTGGCCCATGGCGGAGTGGGGGAGTGCTTGTAGATTCACGTGGCATTGTCCTCAACGAAGATGGTACCGCCCTAAAAGAGACAAACGCAGCCCATAACACCCACGGTTCGCTACAGGAAATAAATGGTCAGTGGTATGTCTTTTATCATCGCCCTCCACGCGGATTTGGATTTGCGCGCCAGGCTATGGTAGCTCCCGTAAATATAGAATGGGATAATAAAAAGGTGGCAGATGGTGGAATTGTGACCATTACAGGCTATGACCCCTATGCAGCTGATGAAACATGGACAGCTAAAGCTTCCAATGGCGATTATTACCCCGGAGCTGAGGTGACATCTGAAGGTTTCCAGATATTCGGACTCGATCCTTATAAATATTATGATGCCGGCTACGCTTGCTATCTTTCAAATATCGGCTCTATGCAAGACACATGGGATATATGGGATCCCAACATGAAAGTCAATATGAATGGAGGAGACATAGTAGGCTATAAATATTTCGGATTTGGAGGTCTTGATAAACCTGCTAAGGGTCTTAAGCCATTTGAAGGAACAAAGCCGGGAAACGGCACAGAATTCAACGTCTTCCTGACTCCGCAGGCTCCTTGGCCCGTTAAATTAAATGTAATGCTCGATGGTCCATATGACAATGAAACTTGGAAAGGGAAGAAGATTGGTGAAATATTGGTGCCACCAGGCTCTCCACGTGAAGTGACAAAGTTCAAGATTGATGTTGCTGACGCCGTGGATGGCCTTGATGGAAAGCACGCAGTTTATCTTGTGGCTGAAGGTGCTCCCAACCGCCCGGCAGTTGTATTGAATGGTATTGGATTCAGCAAGAAAGGTGATGAACTCGTGCATACTCCGGCTCCTGAGATTACAATTGCTGTAAATGGCGTTGCACTCAACCTTCCGGAATATCCCACTCGCTCTACAAACGACAACGGATACACAGGGTATGACCTATATGATGTCAATTACACCCTTCTCTCAGACAAGACACCGGAAATCTCAGCTTTGACTTCTTCCGGAGAGTCGGTTAAGTTTGAAATAACTCAACCAAAATCTTCGAAAGACCATGCCATAGTCAAATGTGACTATAACGGAAAAGTAAAAACTTATACTCTTATCCCGTCAAAATAAAGAAGTTGTTTAAACTTATTTTTTATTAATGAAGTTGTTTCGACTTATTTTTTTATTAAGATTTCGTCAGCTTTGCGAGCAGATTTCGCTTCATGAAGAAGGAGACAATTCCATTGAGTGAGTGCAGAAGGCAAGCT
>CAMWLX010000119.1 GCA_947175225.1 uncultured Porphyromonadaceae bacterium | reverse complement strand
ATCACAGAACCATTTTTCTGACCTTCCTTTAACAGTTCTTCAAATTTTTGAAGATTAAGTACATATCCACGTAATGAATCATCTTCTTCGTATGTACGTGAATTTTTAACTCCACCATTTCCAAGAATAAGGATACCATTGGAAAGACGCAGGCAATATAATCGCAATTTTGACGAAAGTACCGGTAGAGCCACCACCGAATCATTCATCTTCCCTTCGGGTCGGAATCGGCGTTCAAGCGCACCTTCGTCGGCAATTTTACCAAGTATCTGGACTATACGCAGAAGATCTCTATTGAGTTTGGCATCTTCTATGAATTTATTATAGAAGCGTTCATACTCTGATGTATCTTCTGAATTAAATTGAATGGAATAGAGAGTGCATTGATTGCCTTCTTCCAATAAAATTAGTTCTACTTCACTCATAGTCATGTTCTTTATTATATTACTATAACGCAAAGTTACAACAAATATTTCATTCGAAAGTGAAATATTTGTTTTTTCTGATAATCGACACATAGAACGTTTCATTCACACCACTTTGCACTACTTATTTTCGGTGAATAAAGTCTAAACTTGACATTGCCGATGATTTTTCTCACTCTGTATAGGTGGATTAACAAAAATAATTTGTAATTTTGCATTTGAATTAAGACAGAATGCTTCGGTTTCGTCCCAAAGGCTATGTTAGAGTTCGCTTTGAACTCTAAAAAATCAACGGACGACCGCCAATCTCACTTTGAAGTCGTGATGACTTCCTCACAAATCTAACTAAATCTGCCCTTTGTTTCATCAACCGAACAGCCACAGGGCGATTGAATACGGCTTGGGAACAATTTGGGAACAATTTCCCAAAATCCCATTTTGGCAAGTCTGAATATCAGACGATTACTCAAAAACTATGTACCCCGTTCCGGGGAACGATTGTCTTAGGTACACCTGGTTCGGGTAAGTCCTTCGGTATCATCGACCCTTTCATACGGCAACATGCCGCAAAGGGTTTCGCTATGATGGTTTATGATTATAAGTTTCCCACACTGGCAAAGACTCTTTTCTATCAATACTGTAAGAACCAGCATTATAAGAAGCTCCCGGATAAGTGCGGTTTCCGTATTGTGAATTTTACGGACGTGGAGTATTCTAACCGTATAAATCCTATTCAGCGGAAATATATCCCTGACCTTGCGGCGGCTTCAGAGACGGCGGCGACACTGCTTGCCTCTCTGAATAAAGGTGGTGGCGAAAAGAAAGGAGGTTCGGAGGCCTTCTTCACCAATTCTGCTGAAAACTTCCTCGCGGCCATCATATATTTCTTTGTGAATTTCCATCCCGTAGGATATAAGAACGGCAGGAAGCTGAGACGCTTCATATCCCATGAGGGAAAGAAACTGGAGATAGTGATACGCAACTGGGACGACTACAACGCCATCAACGAGCAGGGGGAGGTGGTTCTTGACTTCGTAGACGAGAACGGAAGATTTGTCTCAACTGACGAGGACAGAATGTTTGTAGACCTTAACGGATACTCCTATGTCGACAGGGTTGGAAAACTAATCCTTATTGACAGGTGCTGGTATGAGGACGAATTCGGGAACGAGGTTGAACCTGATACCATAACCGGCGAGTATTCGGATATGCCACACGTTCTGTCATTCTTAGGGCGCAAGTATTCGGAAGTATTTGACATCCTGATGATGGACGATAAGATTTCCTCCTTGATGGCTCCGTTCAAAAGTGCCTATGAGAATAAAGCCAACGACCAGTTGGAGGGAATGGTGGGAACACTGCGCGTAAATGCCGCAAGGCTCGTTTCCCCTGAAGCCTATTGGGTGTTCACGGGTGACGATTTCGACCTGAAGATTTCCGACCCTGCGAGTCCGAGCTATCTGGTGATTGCCAACGACACGGAGAAGGAGCAGGTAATTGGCTCCCTTAACGCTCTTGTGCTGAACCGACTGATTACACGTGTCAATTCCAAAGGAAATATCCCGGTGAGCATTATCGTCGATGAGCTCCCCACACTCTACTTTCATAAGATCGACCGTCTTATAGGTACGGCTCGTTCCAACAAGGTAGCCGTTACTCTGGGATTTCAGGAGTTGCCGCAGCTTGAGGCTGATTACGGCAAGGTGGGAATGCAAAAAATCATCACCACCTGCGGAAACATCTTCATGGGCGCGGCGCGTAACAAGGAGACTCTGGAGTGGGCGCAAAATGACGTGTTCGGCAAAGCCAAGCAGACATCCACTTCAATCACAATCAACGACTCAAAAATATCGACATCAATATCGGAGAAGATGGACTACCTCGTTCCGGCGGCGAAAATCGCTGATATGGCTACCGGTTGGCTTGCAGGTCAGGCGGCACGTGATTTCACGGTCACCGATGACAAGATGCTTTCGCATTTCGATATTGCGGAGTCTGAGGAGTTCAAGACGACAAAGTATTTCTGCAAGACACATTTCGATATGGCGAGGATAAAGGAGGAGGAGAGCCGTTATGTGGATCTTCCCAAAATCTATTCCTTCCAGAACGAGCGTGAGAAGGAGATTATGCTCAACCGTAATTTCAAACGGGTGAATCAGGAGGTGGAGGATATGGTGCGTGAACTTCTCGGAATACAGGAATGACATTATGGATACAGCCTTTCCCATTTCCCTGCCTCTCTCCCTGCGGTTGAGCGGAAGCGCTCTGAAGATTATTGCGATTCTCTCGATGATTGCCGACCATTGCGCATACTTCCTGTTAGGTCAAGGCGACGCTCTTTATGAGCCGTTACGCTGTTTCGGCAGAATCGCCTTCCCGGTGTTCGCCTTTCTTGTGGCGGAGGGTTTCGCTCACAGCCGTAACCGAATGAGGTATTTCCTTATGCTTTTGGTATTCGGCATAATAAGTGAATTGCCCTGGTATCTCCTTAACGGTTTCGACGGCACCCACAATGTGATGTTTACTCTCGCCCTTGGTGTGGTGGCTCTTGCTATATTCGATCGGCTGTGTGAACATGAGCCACTTTCGTTCATATCGGTTTCTCTCATTGCAGTGGCGGCGTGGTGGTTCGGTTCTGATTATGACTGGAGGGGTGTGGCTATTATTGTGCTGTTCTATATTCTCCGTTTCAATACAATAAATCCGTGGCTGGAACGGCGGCATATCTGTTTCCCCTCGCAGGCTCTTCTGCAGATTATCTTCACATTCCCCCTTATGGCTCACTACGGCGTAGCAGGGGCTGTTCTGGCGTCAGCTGTGATCTTCCTCTATGATGGCTCACGAGGATTTATCCGGGGCAAGACAGCCAAATATGCCTTCTATGCCGTTTATCCGGCTCATCTGCTATTGATTTACATTTGTATCTGAGAAAGGGAGCAAGTCGTCATTATGACCGCCTGCTCCCTTAAAAGTTACGAGCCCAACCCGTGGAGCCGGACTCGATTTAATCTTGTTTATAGTGCAGTTGGCTGCGTCGGGGCAATCCAAATACACTTTATTAAAAAGGCGAGGTCAAGCGTCAAGCCTGACCTCTTAGTCCTTTTATAGTGCGGATATTGAGACTAAAATCAATACCGGCACTTTGGTGAGAGCAAAATTAGCTATTTTTATTGTAACAACCAAATTTTTCCGCTAAAAGTTTTACTAAGCGATGAAAAAACTTAGGCGATGCTTCGGAAACGGTTTTATTGATAACCGCTATATCCTTTGGCAATCCTGCACATTTTTCAAGAATTTCAGCGATCTCGGGATATGAGTTGTATTTATCCAGTATCACCTGTAACTCCATCATCATATCATTTGCCCTGTTTTCAGAAACTTGTTTTAAGAGGTAATGCACAACTTTAATGCTACCGTAAAGATTCATATACTCTTCCGGAGATTCCAGATTAGCCGGGCCTCGCTTGATGCGTTTGAAAGGTTTGAAATCAAACAGTACACTTCCATGCGCACAGGTATTGCGGAGTATCCTTACAAGTTCAATGTAATTCTCGAAAACGTCAACATACCTGACACCGAATTTTTTACATATCGTCTGTTTAAGATTATTATCAAGCAATGCACAGTATAACTTGACATTTTCCCCTAATGTCATCAATTCGATTGTCTTCCATGCCGGAGCATATGGCTCTTCAGGATATTTTTTGTGGTGCCGTTTAATTGTGGGATTCTTCTTAAAAGAACTCGTATATACTATCCTGTCAAATGCATTTACAAAGGGATAATCAACGTATGCTGGATTTACAAACCATAAGGCATCAGGATTATATGCGATGGAACCCTCATATGTCAGAACTGTCCTGAAATTGACCTCTATACGTGATATATATTTGAGCAGTAAATTCCGTAGGTCAAAATCAAAATAATACAACTTTACTGCGTCTCCGAATTTCGTTCCCTCCTTATATTCGTGGGTACGGTGATGCAGTTCCGGGTAAGTGCGTTCAAACGGAAACAGATAAAATCCCAATCTGTAATAGCCGATATCTCCCAAAACTTCCTTTGCTTTCGCATCATCATGAACCGTCAGGCCCCTGCTTTTTAGCAGAGCCAACTGTTCATCTATTGAGAGCGCCGGTTTATTCATAGTGCAAATTTATAAAATTTATCTCATATTCACACACTATTGAACTGCCGTCCAACTTATTTAGCACAAAATAGTAACTTTTGGAATATTCTTTTTTTATGTAACGCTTCTAAAGCTGTTTCAACACCTTTATGACGGCACGGATATAGCCCGGATCCTCGGCATAGCCGATCTTTTTCAGCCATAATAAATAATTTCCTCCGGAGTATCTATATTGTACTTTCGTATAATATGCCCGGACACTTTCGGTCCAGTGGTTGAACTCATAATAAGTGCCTGTCCGTGGATTGGTAAGCCCGAAAAGGTTATCCACGCTCATCGCATATCCCGTTCAGAAAGAGTTTTCACTTGAAAAGGGAAACGAGCTTAAACTCACACAGCAGGAAGCCGACGTACTACGCCGTGGCGAAGTGCTGTTGAAAGCCATCGACATCAACGGTGAGAAGACACAGCAGTATCTCCAGCTCGACCCCGAGACCAAATCAGTAATACACAGGCGCACTACTGAAGTGGAGATAGAGCGGAAGCTGAAGGATATGGAAAAGGTGAACGACATCGAACTGGGTACGCAGCAGAAACAGCAGGTACGCGAGGGGAAACCGATGGAACTAAACGTCGGAGGCGAGAAAGTCACCGTCGGCATTGACCTGAAGGAACCACAGGGATTCAAGGTCGTGCAGGGCGACATGAAGGAATGGGAGCGCCAGCAGAAAATCAAGTATGACGAGCAGCATCCCGAATTTATAGGTCTTGTAATGACCGACAAGAACCGCTGGGAATATCAGAAGGTGGTCGACAGCCAATCCGCCGAAAGAGCCATCAAGATTCATCCCGATAAAAAGGAGGAACGTTCCGGCGGTCTTAAACTCTCATCCTTCAGGATTATGGCTAAGAAAAAAGATGACTCTCAGGACGCTTTGCTGATAAGGCAGTTCGATGAGATGAAAACAAAACATCCCGATGCCATCCTTCTGTTCAGACGAAATGACTCCTACGAGATTTACCGGCAGGACGCTCAAAAGGCAAAGGACATTCTTGGTCTTGATATGGAGTCAAGGAAAATCGGAGGGGTAAATACCGATGTGGTCTCTTTCAAGGAACATTCCCTCGATATATACCTTCCCAAGCTTGTCCGTGCCGGAATGAGGGTAGCAATATGCGAACAACTTGAAGACCCGAAACAGAAAAAGGTGGAGAAGGACTCCAAGGAAACACTATCAAAATCAACAGATATGCCAAGAAAAAAAAGACCAAGACCGCCTCTTCCGAACAGCTCGCCGCCAAGTATCTCGGCAACGAACTGAAGACCCTCCTTGCCGCTCCTGCGGTTAAGGCCGAAAAGTCGGCATCATTGAAAATGTAATCCAGTTTCCAACCTCAAACAATTACCGAATATGGCACAAATAGAATATGACGAGCTGGTGCAGCTCCTTCAGGACGGCAAGATAGGTTTCCTCCGCTTCATGCTTGAAAGCGACAGCGCACAGGACTACCTCGAATGGTGCGAGCTTCACGGCATCGACCCCTCCGAGGAATAGGCGGAGTTCTACTACGACGAGACAGAGATCGACATGATGGAGCGTCAGCTCATAGACGACGAGAGCTATGGCATTTGGAACTAACGGTTCCGGCGGTTCCGGCCAGCAGGCGGTTGAACGCTTCGCCGAAATGATGATAGAGCGCATGGAGAAGATGAAAAACTCCGAGTGGCGGCAGGGCTGGATAGGCAAAGCCTCATCGGTCGGTCTTCCGCAGAACGTGATGGGACGCACCTACTCAGGCTCCAACTCCTTCTTCCTCCAGCTCTATTCCGCACAGCAGGGCTACGAGCTTCCGGTGTTCCTCACATTCAAGCAGGCGCACAACTTCAAGGCCCATGTCCTCAAAGGCGAGAAGGCGTTTCCGGTGATATACTGGGATATGCTCGTGCGCGACAAGGACGGCAGGAAAATCAGCTCTGACGAATACCGCACCATGAGCAAGGAACAGCGCAAGGATCTTGACGTGATTCCCTTCGTAAAGGCGTTCCCGGTCTACAACATTGACCAGACCAACTTCCGTGAGGTCCAGCCGGAGCGTCTTCAGAAATTGCTCGACAAGTTCAAGGTTCCGGAACTGCGCGACACCTACGGCATGTACCAGCACCCGGCACTCGACAACATGATACGTCAGCAGACATGGCTCTGTCCCATTCAGGCCGACCGCAAGGAGGACGACGCATATTATTCCCCCTCCCGTGACATTGTTGTGCTCCCCATGAAGGAGCAGTTCAACATCGGCGCGACCCCTGACGAGATCTACCGTGACGGAATGGAGTTCTATGCCACCATGCTCCATGAGATGGCCCACTCCACGATGACACCCGAACGGCTCAACCGCGAGATGGGCGGCAAGTTCGGTGACCCGAAATATGCCAAGGAGAAACTAGTGGCCGAGCTGTCCCTTCAGGAACGCAGCCATCATCAAGACCCGTTCCGGCGACTATGCCGTGCGCGCCTCCTACAACGGAGTCGATCTCGGCATGAAGCCTATCGGGAAATCCACGGCGCAGCTCTACTTCCGTATGACCGACCAGCGCGAGAAGGATATATTTCTCGGCAACACGATCAGGAAGAGCTATGAAAAAGAAATCGCCGGCATCGACAAACGACCGGCCAAATCACTCTCTATAGGCTGACCATGACAGGCGACTACAAGATAAGGTTCCGCGACATGAAGGAGCGTGTAGGCATCCGACAGCCATGCTAAGTATGTGCGTGCCGCCTCCGTTCCTCAGATATTCGATCCATCGCGCTACGATGTCCGGCCACTTGACACGGAGAAGATACACCCATTGTTCCGCCAGCGTGGAATATCGGAGCGCACCGTGAAGGCTCTTGCACCGTTCATTTCCCTTGTGTCCGACCGTCACAACGAGAACTTCAGCGGCTACAACATCGGGTTCCCTTACACAGCCGCCGACAGCGACCGTGTGCTTGGATATGAGATACGTGGCATGGGTGGCTACAAGTCAAAGGCGGCTGGCACCAATTCATCCACTGCGGCATGGGTGGCCGACCTGTCGGGAGGCAACGGCACTTCCGTGCGGAGCGTGTTCTTCTGCGAGTCGGCTTTCGACGCTATGGCTTTCTATCAGCTGAACCGCCTTCGTGCCGGGGAGAACATAGCCCTGGTGTCGATCGGGGGAACATTCTCTGACCGTCAGGTTCTCGGAGTGATGGAGCGGTTTCCTAACGCCCGTGCCTTCGATTGCTTCGACAACGACCTGCCGGGACGTGTCAACGGCCTGCGCCTGATGGCTCTGGTGGAAGACCTGCCCCTGCATATAGCCAAGACCGAGGACGGGCTGAAAGTCGAAGCGAAGGGAAAGTCATTCCCCCTTACGTCCGAAAGGGCTATTTACGCCCAGGTCGGTGAGCATCTGCCGGTGCGCTACCGCATGGGACAGTGGCAGCCTCCATCGGAGTTCAAGGACTGGAACGACTGTCTTCTCGGCAAGCGTATGGAGCCGAAAATCTCACCTACCAAACTTGACCGTGACAATAACCTTGCCGGAAAGAGAAAGTACGGCCTGAAATTATGACTGATTTATGAAAATGAATTTCCGAAAAACATGTCTCTCCCTGTCGGTGGCTCTTCTTACTCTCTCTTCTTTTGATGTGGCGGCGCAGCAGACCGACCCGACTCTGACGGCCACGGTCATTCTCCAGACAGAAGAGCTGAAGAGCATCCACAAGAAGCGCAAGACTACGCAGGAGAAGATCATTGCAGCCGAGACCGCCGTAACCCTCGCACTTGACCGGGTCCACAGTGTCGAGGACAAGATGCTGGAATACCTTTCCAACGCACAGGGAGCCATGCAGAACCTCTATCAGATCAAGCGTGCGGCTGAGCTTGTCACCACTGAGATACCCAAGAACACGGCTCTTCTCAAAAACTCGGTCAAGGGGAACCTGAAGGGCACAGCCATTGCCCTTCTCGTTTCCGATGAGATTACGGACGCGGCGACGCAGATGGCAGCTCTCTATCCCTTCATGCAGCAGCTTGTCACTTCCGGCTCATACAACGTCACCGGCTCCGACGGCAAGACTGAGAAGCACAAGGTGAATCTGCTCAATTCCGCCGAAAGATATTATGTGGCAAATGAAGTCGTGACACGTCTGGAGGCCATAAACACCGACCTGTTCATTCTCGCCTGGCAGGTACGCACCTTGAGCTGGAACGACCTCTGGTTTTCACTCGATCCTGAGGGATGGGCGGCTGTGATGTCAGGCAAGAAGTTCTCCGTTCACTTGCTGCACCACATAAGCCGGGCGAACCTAAGCCACCCTTCAACGGCTGGAAAGTAAAGATTGAATATGAAGCACTTTCCGCCAATGGCAATCCGTATCACAGTGAATACTGGTTCATTCTCAACAAGGATGCCGACTGCGTGATCAACTCTTTTGAAATCCCGTTACTTTAACAATCACAAATACAGAATACAATGAAAGAACTTCATGAAAATATTGCCGAATAACGACATTGAAATCCGACCAGTGTCGAACAC
>CAMWLX010000118.1 GCA_947175225.1 uncultured Porphyromonadaceae bacterium | reverse complement strand
ATGATGCTGCCCGTGGCTGCATCAGCTCAGTTAGTGTCTTTTTCAACTACAACTGTCGGACCGGAAGACCGACCGGAATCCATCATAGAGAAGATGAATAAACATGGAGTCTTCAACCGCCTTGAAATAGCAGCTAACATAGGCACTACCGGACTTGGACTGGAAGTGGCGTCGCCTATGACGGAATGGGCAAAACTCCGTGCAGGCTTCGACTGGATGCCGCATTTCACTATCCCTATGACTTTCAATCTTGACAGCTATATCGACGGGCAAGTCAGCGACAAGTTTGAAAGGATTCAAGACCTTATGTATCAGATGAGCGGAATGACTATCGACAAGGAGATACAAATGAACTCCAAGCCTAACATGACTACATTCCGCTTGCTCGTTGACGTCTATCCATTCAAGCAAAACCGCCATTGGCATCTGACGGCAGGATTTTTCGTAGGGAGCAGCTCCATCGGCACAAGCCTCAACAAGATGCAAGAAATGCCATCGCTGCTTGTGCTCAACATGTATGACCGACTCTATAAGAGCGTGACTTCAGATGATTTCTTAGATAATATAATCGACAAGCCAATCTTCGGCGACGTGTACCTGGATCCGGAAGTGGCTCTCACGCTTCAAGATAAAATCCTCTCTTATGGCGAACTGGCTGTACACGTGGGCGACTATAAAGACGGGACTCCCTACATGATGCTTCCTGACAAAGACGGGACTGTGAGCGCGAAGGCAAAAGTGAACAGATTCCGCCCATACATTGGATTTGGATATGGAGGAGCGGTGAGCGCAGACGGCAAATGGCAAGCTTCGTTTGATGCCGGAGTGCAATTGTGGGGTGGAGTGCCGAAAGTGACTACGCACGACGGCACTGTGCTCAACGACCTTACCGATCTACGAGGGAAAGTGAACAATTACATGAACCTCATGAAGTTGATCCCCGTATTTCCAACCATCGATTTCCGAATTTCTTACACATTCTGATGGAGGAGATATTCCAACTGCTATGGAATAGCCGAATGCTCGGACTTCCATTCACACTTGAAAGCGGCGAGAAAGTACGCATAATCGACCCCGGCATCCTAAACAAGGATTCGGGGCCTGATTTCTTTAATGCCAAGGTGAAGATAGATGGTAAGATGTGGGTTGGGAATATCGAGATTCATATGAAGGCATCCGACTGGCATCGCCACGGACACGACCGAGATGCGGCATACGAGAATGTGATACTACACGTCGTGGCTGTCAGCGATATGCTTATCAGGAGAAAGGATGGCTCTATGATCCCTCAGATGAAAGTCACTCTTCCGGAAAATTTCTACAAGACTTTCGCTTATCTGACATCGAAGAATACAGAGATAAGATGCTGCTCAGAGCTGCACAAAGTGGATGCCATAAGACGCAGAGACTGGATAGAGACTCTGACAATCGAAAGGCTCCAACATAAGGCGGAAAGAATAGAGGAAGCGTTGCGGAAATCAAATGGAGACTGGAATGCAGCTTGCTTCATGACATTGGCACGCGCACTTGGATTCGGACTAAATGGGATACCTTTTGAAATGCTTGCTGAAAGCATCAATCTCAATCATCTGCGCCGACATTCTGACAATATATTGCAGATGGAAGCAATATTCTTTGGTCAAGCAGGCCTGCTTGACCAAATGCTATATCCAAGCGACAGGAGATACCAGCTGATGTGCAGGGAATATCAGTTTCTTGCACGCAAATATTCCATGCATCCAATACAGAGGGCATCATGGAAATTTGCAAAGACACGGCCTCAAAATCTTCCTTACAGAAGGATAGCCTTATTGGCGAAAGCTATGTGTGAGACTCCGGATCTTCTCAACCGCATATTAGAAACGGGAGGGGATGAGGATAAATTGCGCCCGCTTTTTAAATGGAAAGTTGACCCGTATTGGAGCCGACGGTTGACTTTTGGAAGTGATGCTCAGACTGAAGCGAATCCACCATCCTTGTCTGACTCAAGCATCAGCATATTGCTTATAAATGTAGCGTCTCCATTGCTTTATACTTACGCCCTCCTACACTCAGACCATGACCTGAAGGAAGCGGCAATCGGCATATTGAGCGGCCTTCCACCTGAAAAAAATTCTATCATCAGAAGCTGGCAACAACTTGGCTTCAATGCCAAGGATGCAGGGACGTCGCAAGCGCTCATTCATCTCAGGAAAGAATATTGCGACAAGCATGAATGCTTACGATGCCGATTCGGCCATCATGTGCTTCGAGGAATGGCTCAAAGCTCCCTCTGAGAGCACACAGAGGGAAAGCGGAGTGAAGAATGAATATTGATGATTTTGGGGATTATTTTTTTGCTACGGAGATGGACATTATTATGCCGTCGAGGTCGGAGGGTGTCTTTATTAGGGTTTCGGAGAAGGATATGTTGACGTCGCCTATGTCGTAGAGCCAGATTACTTCCCGGTCATTTTCCGGATTGATGTAGGCTGTCACAAGATCTGCATCGTTGAGATTCAATGCTCCGAGGATGTAGTTGCGAAGGTCTACAGTCATTAGGTCGCCGATATTAAGGTTGCTTATGCGTACATCGTCGGGGCTGATGACATTTACTTTCCATTCCCCCGGATTTCCTTCAATATCGGTGTAAAGAGGAGTGCCTTGTCCATCGGTCAGAATACCCTCGAAGTCATAATCGTCTGATATCAGGCTCTCCCCTACCCTTAATGCGTCAACGAGGGAGCAAACGGTCATAGCAATGTCATTGTCGGCATGGAATGGACCATCATCTGCCATAGCAGGTTCACTACCGATTCCCGGAGTCTTATTTCCGCAGGAAACCAGCACTATAAGCATCACGGAAATCATCAGCAACCATGCTTTTTCTCCGCTGTAACAATACTTTTGACCAATACAGTTCATACGTCAATTAGAAAAACTCCGCAAAATTACAAAAAAAATCGAAAACTAAAGACTTTTTAACAAATAAAATCATTAATTTTGTATTATGATTAGGAACTATTGAAGTTGTTTAAACTTCAATAAGGCTCACACGGAGGGCACACTGAGTGGCAAAATATATATTTGACGTTATGGACTGGAACAGACTTATCTCCGACAAGCGGCTCGGACTCGAACAATATCATGATGCGCAGACTCATACCCGCTCCGACTTCCAGCGGGACTATGACCGTCTGATTTTTTCTTCCCCTTTCAGACGGCTACAGAACAAGACGCAGGTGTTTCCGCTGCCGGGGTCAATTTTCGTCCACAACAGATTGACGCATAGCCTTGAAGTGTCGTCGGTAGGGAGGTCGCTGGCAAATGAGGTGACGAATAACCTCATAAATAGGCATGGATATGATCTGAAGACCGCAAAACTCAGCGATATGGCAGACATTGTCGCAACTGCATGCCTTGCCCACGACCTTGGAAATCCTCCTTTCGGCCACAACGGAGAAAACACTATATCAAGTTTCTTCACCGAGGGAGCAGGACTCTCGCTCAAGCCTATGCTGACGCCAAGGCAATGGAGCGACTTTGCCCATTTCGAGGGAAATGCCAATTCATTCAGGCTCCTTACCCATCAATTTGAAGGGCGACGGAAAGGGGGATTTGCAATGACTTACAGTGCGCTTGCATCAGTCGTGAAATACCCGATTCCGTCTACAATGAGCGGAGAAAAGGGGAAGTTCGGATATTTTGAAACCGAAGAAGAAATCTATCTTCAAGTGGCTGAAGAGCTTGGGATACCGGAAATAGAACATGGACGGCACGCAAGGCATCCGTTTGTGTTCCTTATGGAGGCAGCCGATGACATATGCTATCAGATAATGGACATAGAAGATGCCCACAAGCTGAAGATATTGTCGACTTCAGAAGTAAAGGACTTGATGCTCAATTTCTTTGGCGAGAAGGATCAGCTGCATATGAAAGAATCGATGAAGCGGCTCGACGACCCTAATGAACAGGTGGGATATCTGAGGTCGAAAGTAATCGGAGCGTTAGTGGCCGGATGCTCAAAGGAGTTTACCGACCATGAGAAAGAAATTCTTGCCGGCGACTATAATGGGGCACTGACAACCAATATACCGGGAAGGCTCAGCGACGCATATGCAGCCTGCGGAGAGACCGCTTCGACAAAAATCTACAGTGCGCCACAAGTAATCGACGTTGAGCTGGCGGGAAACCGGATCATCACTTACCTTATGGAGAATTTAGTAGGGGCTGCAGTATCTCCGGAGAAGGCTTATTCGCGTCTGCTGCTTGAAAAAGTGCCGAAGCAGTATGATGTGCGTTCCGAGAACTTGAATCTGAGACTTCAGGGAGTAGTGGATCATGTGTCGGCTATGACGGATGTGTATGCCCTTGATCTATTCCGGACTCTCAATGGGCATTCGCTGCCTGCAGTGTAGTTTTTTTATAAGATTTATAAGTTTTATAAGATTGATGGGAATTAAAAGATTTTGATATGAAGAGAGTAAGAATATTGATATGGATGCTGGGCGTGCTGATTTGGGTGTCGATCTTTCCTGCCCAAGGGCGGGATTATCGGCCGGATGAGATAGCCAATCCCAATATCGCCAATAGATATGAGTATGTGGCAGACCCGGAGAGCCGTCTCAGTGCATCTACTCGCAGAGAGGTCAATGATAGGCTCCAAAAGCTGCGCGATGCCACTTCAGCTGAAGTGGCAGTGGCTGTGGTGCCCTCAATAGGAGATTATTCCATTGAGGATTTCTCTGAGAAAGTATTCACCAGATGGGGACTTGGGAAGAAAGACAATGACAATGGGGTGCTTCTACTGATCTCTCCCGACAGCCGAAAAGTCAGAATCCAGACAGGATATGGCACTGAAGGGGTGCTTCCTGACATCACGTGCGGACAGATTATAAGAGAGACCGTGATTCCCAATATGAGAGACGACTGCCTTGATTGTGCAGTAGATGAGGCTACGGCTATGATCAGCAAGATAATGACCGATCCGGAATATGCCGATGAATTGCGATCTGAACTTTCAGACAATTATACAGGATTGGAAGAGGCTCCTGTCAGCAAAGAAGCCTTGATGGGATTCGTCTATATTGCAATTGCCATTCTATGGCTTTATGCCGGCATCAGCTATTTCCTACGGCGCAGCAAGATCAGCAAATTAAAGTCGACATCTCAAAAAGCTACAGAATGGAGATCGAGTCTGACTACATTTGGAATACTCTCTGCATTCACTCTGCTCACTGCCCTACCCTTCTATCTGCTGGCACTATATCACTACCGCAAGGCACGCTATGGAGACCGCAAGTGTGACCTATGCGGAGGGAAAATGCGACTGCTAAAGGGGAACGAGGCGTTAGGATCGCTGACTCCAAGCCAGCAATTTGAGGAGAAGATAGGATCGGTGAAATATGACGTACATAAATGCGAGAAGTGCGGAAACACGGAAGTCACAGCGTTTTCTGTCAGTGGGTCGAAATATACCCGGTGTCCGCATTGTGGCACCCGTGCGTATCATTTCATAGGCAACCGGACACTCCGCCAGCCTACCTACCACTCGGAAGGGGAAGGGATATCAGAATATCGCTGTGAATACTGCGGGAATCAAGACAATAAAGGATTTAGGATCCCCAAGAAGGATATGGCTGCGGCTATGGCTGCGGCAGCCGCGCTTGGAGCTGCTACACGCCGACGCGGGAGCGGGGGATTCGGAGGCGGCTTCGGAGGAGGTTTCGGAGGCGGCTTTGGAGGGGGACGCACAGGGGGCGGAGGAGCATCAGGAGGATGGTGAGATCACTCTTTGCGATAGCGCATAGAGCTGCTTTGATATGGAAATTTGATTGTCAAGGAAAGAGCAAGGGGATCAAACTCTGCCTGAATGTCGCTGCGCATAAGTGAGCCTTCAGCATCAATCCACTCTACATTGAATACATTAGCGAAAGGGGACGGCATAAGCTTCCCCTTTATCATTCCCGGAGACCATATGGAGGCATTTATTTTTGCTCCTTCCAAATAGAATATGCAGAAGCCTTCAGATGCTTCATCCGGAAGAATAGCAAGACGATATAACCCTCCCGGACGCGCATATGTGTCGTCAAATTCATAGTCGAGAAGGGAGTATACGCCTGAGATCTCCTTAGGCTTAGGGGAGAGCGACTTTATTGTGGAGAATATTTCTTCCGGCGAGACATAAGAAAGCAGATTGGAAGACTTTTCAACGTCAAAATCTGAGACTACTATGCCATCAGCACGAACAGGAACTATCTCGGGCTGAGCGGAGGGGCGAAGCGACGAATTGAAACTGAGAATATGATTATATTCCCGGTTGCCGCCAAACAGGCTCCATTGGAAGCCCGACTGATTGATGCGCCAGGCATTCTTACCGCGATATGCGTCTACTCCTTTGGAAACAACAACGGAGGCCAGTTGCTGACCTCCGGGATATTCTTCTGCCAGGATATGAAGCGCGTCGACACTTGAATCTCCAAATGGATCGGCTTCAGAAACCGGACACACAGTAATGCTCAATTCTTTGCCCCCCTCACATGGCATCTGAATTTTCCATCCTTTCATTGATGTGTCGGCCACGCGGAATGACAGCGTCATCGAAGTTGCCAATGGAGGACGCCCGAGTGTCCGGGCGGTCAGCATGGCTGATGTGGAGGAATATATTCCCACGGCTGCAAAAATGAGAATGACACTTCCTATCACTACATTAATGAATTTCATAGTGCGCTGAGTGAAATGTCCACGCAACTTATCGACAAAGTAAGTGACAAGCCACCACCATCCCAATGCACCTGTAATTATACCGACAAAACCGAGAATATAGTGATAAAATTTCATTCCTTCTATCACGAAGTTGAACTGCGCAAAAAGACCTATTATAAGGAATAGAATCAATGGATTGGAAAATGTCAGCGCAAATCCTTTCAATATATCCCCTTCACGGGAGGGGGAGCCATGGTCGGCATCGGCAGCTATCGACCCGTCGGGTTTCTTACGTATAAGCCATATGCCAAAGAATATCAGCACCACAGACCCTATAAGCTGAATGGGAGAGCGATGATTGTTGATGAAGTCTTCGATGAAAGAGAGTCCGAAGCCTGTCAGAAGACAATAAATTAGATCGGAAACAGCTGCCCCTATTCCGGTATAGAATCCGGAAAGGCGCCCTTTGTCGAGAGTGCGCTGCAGGCAGTAGATTCCTACAGGACCCATTGGAGCAGAAATCACGACCCCAATCACCAATCCACGCAATATCATCAACACAAGCTCTTCCATCTCAATTATGAATTATATAGCCTCCTCCTTGTGCCGGGTCGCAGACGTAGCGACGCAGACTATATTTATATTTACCTGTGAGAGCAGGCCCTGAAACAGGACTTCCTCCTGCCATTATGACATCATAATGAGAATTGCATACAGGGCAAACGGCTTCGAGATTTTCCTGATCGATTGCTACACGTATGGTCTGGCTTCTTTCGACCGGACAAGAAAGATCGTAAGCCAAGGGCACATTTGGCTCAGACGTGAACGGATCTACTCCACCAATGAGCAACACTCCACCAAAACCGACATATGTAGTGGCGTTGAATGGAAAGCCGGATGGACTCTGCAGGCCTTGATAGTTGATGAAGTTTTTCGATATGCCTACACCTGCCACTCCATAAGTATTCCACATTCCGGCTCCCGACAGATTGATATAGACGGGCAGAGAGGGGATACGATCGTCGTCGATCTGATTACACGACACAAGAGCCGATAGCAGAGCCATCAGCGACAATAAGAAACCTTTATTCAATGCATAATTCATAATGCATAGTGCACAATTTCGGGAAGTCAGAATGGGATGGAGCGGAGTACAGTGGCAAACTGCTCTGTCATCTTTTGCATCGGTCCGGAAATCATTGGACGCAACATAGCAGGGATCTCAATGTCAACCTTTGCTTGCGCACGGCATGCAGCCTCATCGATGGGATGGATGTCAAGCTGCAACTGCAGTGGCACGGGAGTTCCCTCTCCCTTCAATGTGATACGAGAGGGAGCTTTACGCTCTACGACTCTCAGCCGGATTGATCCAACAGGACCCCCGGGAAGTTCGATACTATCCTCAGTGAGACGAATGCTATCAAACATTTCTTTTTTGTCTGCCGGGATCTGATCTTCCGGCACCTGAGCCAAGAGATTTTTTAGTGATTCAAAATTGCTGAGCCGGCCGAAGACACTTTCAGCAGAGGCTTTCAATGGGACTTCTTCGCTTTTATATGTTGCCATAATTTTTTTAATGTGGGTTAAGGGCTCTTAGGGTTTTAAAGACTCTAAGGGGATTTAAGGGCTTTAGGGGCTCTAAGGGCCTTGAGGAATTTTGGGATTTTAGAAGGCTTCGGGAGTATTGGGAACCCAAACTCCGGGATTTTTTCGCCAGTCGCGTAGAGTCTCTGCCTCTTCGTTGCTGATGAAATGGATCTTTTCTGCCACTTCGAGCATTGACGTGTAAGTGCAGAGAGCCACAGCATTGAGGTTTGCCTCACGGAAACGCTTGAGGGCGATGGGGAACTCGTAGTTGAAGAGAGCTGCCATGCCAATAACTTCACAGCCGGCATTGGTGACAGCTTCTACAGCTCGAAGGCTGGTGCCACCGGTAGAGATAAGGTCTTCTATGACCACTACTTTCCAACCGGGCTTCAAATTGCCTTCTATCGTATTTTCAAGACCGTGATCCTTTGGGGTATCCCTGACATATGCGAATGGGAGACCGATGGCATCTGCTGCCAAAAGCCCGAAAGCTATTGCACCATTTGCTACTGAAGCTATGGCGTCGACATCGGGAAAGTTCTCGAGGATCAGACGCGACATCTCAATCTTGATGAAATTGCGCACGTCAGGATAAGATAGAGCCTTACGGTTGTCGTTATAAATCGGAGAGTTCCAGCCTGAACTCCATACGAATGGCATGGAGGGCTGCAGTTTTATTGCACTGATTTGCAGAAGTTTCTCTGCAAGCATTTTGTCTGGAGTATTCATAATATCATATTTTAGAGGAGAAAGGAATATGCCAAATCAACATATTCTCCCAATTATAACGCAAATTTACGACATTATCCACAATCTGCCAAACAATTTTTAAATTATTTTAAGGGAAGCCCTATTTTTAGACAGTAACACAGACCGACAACAGATAGACACGGCAATCCGGGAC
>CAMWLX010000117.1 GCA_947175225.1 uncultured Porphyromonadaceae bacterium | reverse complement strand
AGCGATAAGCCGGAAGTCGCAACTGTAAGCGAGGACGGTACTATCAATGCGGTTGCTATCGGAGTAGCGAATATCACTGCTACTTGTGGTGAAGTTTCGGCCACCTGCAAGGTAACGGTAAAGGTTGAGTTCCCGATGACTTCACTTGAGCTTGAGCCAGCGGAGATCTCGATGGCTCAGAATGCTCTTCCAGTGAATATCAAGCCGGTTTATTCACCTGATAATGCTTCGATGCCGGAATTTGAGTGGAGCAGTTCGGATGCGGGCGTAGCTAAAGTTGACGCACATGGAACGGTATCGCCTATGGCTCAAGGAGAGGTTGTCATCACCTGCCGCGCTCTTGATGGCAGCAACCTCAGCGCCACTTGCACTGTAACTGTTACCGCTCCGATCGACGAGAATTTCGGCTTCGACGAGTCAATTATGGGCGGTCTGGAAGGCTTGACCATTTATCTCGGCGAGAGTGTTACAATCGCACCAGTAGCCCATGAGGGATATGTCCTTCCTGACAATATTGCCTGGAGATCATCAAACGAAAGTATTGCCACCGTTGATCAGGTCGGAAAAGTAACCGGTGTCGGTCTCGGAACATCAACAATCACCGCCTTTGCGACAATCAACGGTAAGACGGTTGAAGTTAGCTGCAATGTCAACGTAATTCCGGTAAAAGTTTCTTCAATCGAACTTAGCGCGACGACAGCTGAGCTCAGAGTAACCGAGACACTGAAACTGACAACTGCGATACTTCCCGAAAATGCAACAGACAAGACCCTACAGTGGACCACCAACGCTCCGAGCATCGCTTCGGTGACAGAAGACGGCATGGTTACCGCTCTGCAATTAGGCCAAGCCAGAATCACAGCCCGCGCCACTGACGGCAGCGGAGTGACTGCAAGCTGCACAGTTAAGGTCATCCCGACAATTGCAACCGGTATAACACTGTCGGCTGACGGAAGCACGACGCTGAGAGCTACGGAAACAGTGCAGCTCACGGCGATCGTGATGCCTGAAACTACCACAGACAAAACCGTGACATGGAAGTCAGACAAACCTGCGATCGTCACAGTGAACGAGTGCGGTGTTGTTACAGCAATCTCCGTAGGTGAAGCTTTAATAACAGCGACTAATTCAGCCGGTCAGACAGCCGAGATCACCATCACTGTTATACCCACACCTGTAGAAAGCATAGAGCTCAACAGATATACTGCTCAGCTGAAAGTACAGGAGGGATTCCGCCTGACAGCAAATGTTCTGCCAGCCACAGCAACCGACAAGAGCATCGTATGGAATACGTCTGACCCGAATATTGTAGAGGTAGACAGCGATGGCAACGTGCTTGCAGTAGGTCTCGGCAACGCCATAATAACGTGCGAGGCTCAGGATGGCAGCGAGGTGACTGCTCAATGCCGCGTTACTGTCACTGAAACTTCGACACAGAGCGTAACAATCACTGCCGATGGTGAAACGACACTGAAAGCCACCGAGACTGTTCAACTTACAGCGACAGTGCTCCCGGCGACAGCTACCGACAAGAGTATCATATGGCAAAGTGATAATACCGATATCGCTGAAGTTGACAGTAGAGGACTGGTGACAGCAATATCTGTAGGAGAAGCCACAATCACAGCCACCAACTCAGGCGGCCAGACCGCAAGCGTCACTATAACTGTAATACCCACACAGGTTGAAGCGATCGAGCTCAGCAAAACGACAGCCACGCTGAAAGCTACTGAAAGTATTCAGCTCATAGCTACGGTAATGCCCGAAACGGCCACAAATAAGGCTATAGAATGGAGCAGCGACAACGAAGATGTTGCCACTGTAACACAGAGCGGACTTGCAACGGCAGCAACAGTCGGCAGGGCTATAATAACAGCCAAAGCTGTTGACGGATCAGGAGTGACTGCAACTTGCACAATAGATGTAATCGCTACCGAAGTGACAAATCTTTCAATCACAGCAAATGGCCAGACAACTCTCAAAGCTTCAGAGACCGTTCAGCTGACTGCAAACGTGCTTCCGGAGACTGCCACTGACAAGTCTGTAATATGGACGGCAAATGCACCAGAGATTGCCAACGTGAATGAAAATGGTCTTGTGACAGCCTATGCGGTAGGACAATCGGTTATTATGGCGACAAGCTCATCAGGTCTTACAGCCGAGATAACAATAACGGTAATACCGACACCTGTAACATCCATTATTGTTAACCAGCAGTCAGTAACGATGAGAGTGTCAGATGAAACACATCTAACTGCAACTGTCCTTCCGATGACAGCGACCGACAAGACAGTGACATGGAGATCTGCCAACCCGGAAGTTGCCACAGTGGATGCTGACGGAAACGTCAAAGCGATCAAGGAGGGACAGACTGCCATCACTTGTGTTGCCAATGACGGCAGCGGTGTTTCCTCTACATGTATTGTAAATGTGATCGATACCGAAGTTGAAACAATCAGAATCACTGCCGAAGGTCCAACTTCACTGAAAGTAAGCGAAACTGTGCAATTAAAGGCAACCATTCTACCCGAAACTTCAACTGACAAGTCTGTGATATGGAACTCTGCAGATGAGAATATCGTGACGGTAGATGAGAACGGCCTTGTAACTGCCGTGTCAGAAGGTTATACCGTAGTTACGGCCACAACATCTAACGGGTTGAAAGACCAGATCACGATAACGGTTGTCGAGACAGCAGTGACTGCGATAACGCTGAACGAGAGCAGCATTGTGCTGATGGCTAATGAGTCGTTCAGTCTCATACCGGATATACAACCTCTGACAGCCACTAACAAGAAGTTGCAGTGGGCAAGTGGAGATATCTCCATCGCAACTGTGAGCAATGACGGTATGGTGACCGCTGTGGCCGTAGGTGAAACCACGATTACGGCAAGTGCGACCGACGGAAACGGGGTGACAGCAAGCTGTAAGGTAACGGTTATACCGACTCCGGCAGAATCGATCAGCATTACAGTTGTTGGAGAAACGACACTTGAGGTTAACCAGAACGTACAGCTGATGGCAGAAGTGCTTCCGGCAAACGCAACCGATAAGAGTGTCGTATGGAGTTCCTCTAATCCGGCGGTAGCTACCGTGACAGAGACCGGTCTTGTAACTGCAGTATCAGCAGGCGAGACTGTCATTACGGCCACTAACTCAGCCGGCCAGTATGACCGCGTGACAATCACTGTCATAAGCAAAGAACCCGACATTCCTGAAATCCCCGAAGTGAAAGCTGACACTCCCACTCAACTCTTGCGTAAAGGTGACGGCAGGAGCCATACTTTCATCGCAATGATGGCGCAGAGCGACATACAGCTTGAGGCTATGGGATATAACTATGTGTTCGGATATAATGTGTCTGGCCAGACTCTGTCTAATGTGATAGACAACACTCCGTATAGATATACTCACACAACTGAAGATATCTATACTGATACGGCGAATGATTTCTGGGTGTTTGCCTATTACATCGAATCTGACGGAACCATTCGCGTCAGCTCGCGCCGGCACCTTGACGGAAGCGTTGATGACGATTTCGATCCGAATGATTTTATCGGCTTCTTTAACAGCGACAGCAAAGAAAAGATCGTCGGAATCTATACGGTTGACGGCTTGAGCGTCGGCACTGAGATAAGCCGACTGAAATCCGGTATATACATTATTAAAACAACATCATCGTCTTATAAAATCCTAAGATAAATAATGAAGAAATCAATAATATTATCACTGATTGCAGTGGCTTGCTGTGCTATGTCGCCGCAAGCTGCAGCACAAAGTACTGAAAGCGAAAAGTTCGCTATAAAGGCAAGTGCCGAAATCGGACTTGGCAATTCCATTTCCACATCCTCCACTATCGGTTCATCATCAACGAAAGCCACATCCGGAGACTATGGCGTTGATTTCGGGTGGACGTTCTGGAAAAAACAGAACCACAGTCTGGAAGCAAATATCGGCGTGGCTTACAGTCCGACATCTGTAAAATCAGACCTCGGCTCATTAGATTACAACTATGAAGCACCGGCTTCCGCGGACGTGGACGGAGATCCCTATCGACGGTTTTATGAAATAAGTCGGATGCATCAGAAAGTAACATCTGGAAGGATCACAATACCGGTATATTTAGCCTATGCCTATAGATGCAACGAATGGTTGGGCGTACATGCAGACCTGGGCGTGCGCTTAGGATTTAAGACATCTGCAAAACTTAGCGAAGTCTCAGGTGAGGCTTATAGCTATGGCGTATATCCTCAATACGATAATCTTCTTATCAACGAATCATATCTTAATGATTTCGGAACCACTAATCTGGCGTATGCCAAATATGGCGAACCGGCATGCAACGTTTTCTCAACATCTGTTCTCGTTGGTGTAGGTGCTGAGTTCCGCATCTATAAGTATCTTGCTGCAGATCTGTCGTTCAGATATAACCGTGGTATCACCAATATTTTCAAGGGACAATACACCGGCCAGAACATTACACATGAATCAGCACCGGTAAATTACATAGTCGAAAACGGACAGCAAGTGAAATCGATGACAGACTATTTAAGTTCGTCAAAGCTAAACCGATTCTCTCTTTGTATCGGGCTGATATATCGGTTCTGATTATCGTACCCGTTCAAAACCAAAGAGGTTGCACCAAAATTTGAATTTTGGTGCAACCTCTCTTTTTACGTTATTACTTTAGACGTTTCTTTTATAATCGTCCATATATTCTCACTCCAAAGTATGGTTGCTATGGTTCTTGTCGCTATTTGGGATTAGATTCACAATATAGATGCATATGCTTATAGTTTACAAAACGAGTATTGGTATAAGATTCATAAAGTATAACCACATACTTTTGACAAGGTGATGCAATTTGTAAATCATAGTCGAGCACTTTCACAATAATGGTATTATCGATAAACGGACTAAATGAACGGTCGGATTGAGGGATAATCAGAGTATATTTGTCGCAAAAAGATATGAAAAAAGATCGTGAAGATTTAATAATGCGAGATAAGGACGGTATAATTATCTACGATCCAACAGATGATGATTTAGGCGATACCAGAGACAATAGGGATGTTTTCACTCAGAGGTATATGCTGGAGTTCGCACGCAGGCAAGATGCTGAGATCGCAAGGAATCAACGCATTGATCGACTTGTATCTGTAGGTGTTATACTTAGCATCATTCTGTTTACGTGGCTGCTTATATGGCTTAAATTCTAAACACAATAATATGAAAACTATTAGATTATGTCATTTTGTGGCAATTGTTATTGTATTAGCTATTGTAGTATAGGATATTTTAGCATAGATGTATCAAAATTTGACACATATTCAATATTTTTTGCATTAAAATAATAACTCCTATATCTGCATTTTTAATGAAGCTGTCATAATAGTCGTGACATGGATTCATTATCCACCTAATTTTTGTTTACACTATGATGAAGATTATGAACGATAAATCATTCAAAGACTTAATCGCTGAGAATACTGATGCCGATGGCATTATCAACTGGGATAAAGTAGAAATCCCTGATTTGAATATCACTGACTGGAGTGATATCACAGATGTGCCGCCATATGCCGAGGATGCTCTGTTGGCGCGATTCGGCAATGATGCAGCGAAAGTCAGGCAGCTGCTTGAGGATCAAGGGCCGATAAACTTCGGATTGCGCGAGCTGGAACATCAGTTGGCAGACGCCGAAACGGTTGTGCTGAAAGATATAATGATGAATCTTGATGAAGAATTCACACCGCAGGATATTATAGCTCAGATAGACAGCGAGATAGGTGAATACGCCCATGTCAAAGCGACAACGCTCATCTTCACTTGCAATCCGGAGAAGCCTTTGATAACTATGCATAAACTCAGAGGCTTACGTGACCGTCTGAGCCAATCATACTGGGCAGTACAGTATAATGATACGTTACCTATTGATGCGTTGAACATTTCAATAATCATAACACAATGAAACCGGAAGACAGACTCAACATAGATGAAGTGATGTGCCTGCAGATGGCAGGGATGTCAACGCCTGAAATAATGCACACTGATCTGAAGGCGTTTGATCGACTGTATGCTGACCATGAGGAGGAATACTCTGAATTTATCGACCGGGCCAACTCTATTCTTGACCGTCAGGAGCGACTCAGCATCGTATCATA
Organism: uncultured Porphyromonadaceae bacterium; assembly: GCA_947175225.1. Taxonomy (GTDB): domain Bacteria; phylum Bacteroidota; class Bacteroidia; order Bacteroidales; family Muribaculaceae; genus Lepagella. Next base: position 3,066 of record CAMWLX010000117.1, on the reverse strand, counting down.
TTCCTGTCAGGATGAAGACTTTCCGGCAAGGCTTAAGGCCAGTCGGCCACCGCCCGGCTTATTCAGAAGTTGCTTCCTGAAATGGAAGTTATCGCGCCGGATATTCCCGTTAACTCACATGATGCGCTCGCAATGCTTAAAGAGGTAGCGAAGCAACTCGCGCCTGACGATATCATCGTAGGCACTTCGATGGGCGCATTCTATGCACAGATGATGCACGGGTGGAGGCGGATCCTTGTCAACCCGTCGTTTCACACGTCAGAGGTGATTCTACGCCCCAATTTCGGCAAAACAATGCCGTTTCATCTACCGCGACTTGACGGTGTGCAGTCATACACTATAACCGAGGAACTCTGTGCCGCAGTTGAAGATGTGGAGGCGCACCAGTTTGACCCCGATTATGGCATCTTCAACGGCATGCCCGACACAGACGATATGGTCAAGGCCTTCTTCGGACTACGTGACACGACCGTAAACTGCCGCGACGAATATCTTAGCCACTACACCCGTTGCGATTTCTTCGACGGTGCTCATCGCCTCGACCCGGCAACCATGACTAAAATCATCGTCCCTGAAATCTGGCAGATGATTGACTGCGATGAAAGCCTTTCGCATTAATGCTACATTATTTATATTTTTGCATTAATTCCAGCATCATGACACTATCTTCGGGAGTGTTGTAGGTTTCGGGACGCTGTAGCATAATCTCCAATAAAATCCGTTCTGATATTTCGCTCTGCCGTTTCAATATCTTACTGGTTGGAGCACAAGTGGCAACCGCAAGATCCACCTTGCCGGATGGAATATCTGAGAAACGGGCTTCGTACATCTTGTAGGCTGTCTGCAACGCAATACTACCAACCTCCGTTATTGCATATTGCGCATCAAGCAGTTCGCTGTAGGTTGCTGTGCCGGATGCCAGAAGCGCCTCAACTTCATGAATTTTATCCTCCACAGACTTAAAATACCCCTCCATTTCCCGATTGATTATCGACTCATAATTCTCCTGCTTGACAGCTGGTAGCTCAATCACGTCAGTCTTAGTCTCACTGATGTCGTCAGCAGGAGCAGAAATACTGTCAGTCGTAGCCGACACGACGTTCACCTCGGTGGGCATCACCGTCGTATTATCATGGCGCGACAACAGGACAACAGCTATTACTCCCGCAACAAGCAACAATGCAACCATGAAAATAATGAGTCGAGTCAAACGTCGCTGTTCAAGCGTCTTAAGCAACTTGTCTGATGTAATCCCCGGCTTCTTGCACAAGCGCAGGAAGCGACGGAACGACATGGTGGGGAAGCCGGCGGCGGTGAGGCTGTCTACTATGCCGGCGATGCCGTTATAATCTATCGCGGGATTACCGTGGTCATCGCCTTCCAAGCCATATTTGCCGGGGGCTCCGGCAGTATCGTTGTGGGTGAAGGTATATGCTTTGTCAAGGTCGATGAGCATAGTGTTGCGCGTGCCGTAAGTGATCATCACGTTATCGGGCTTGATGTCGCTGTGGAGCACATTTTTACGATGCATATAGCCCACAACATCAACCAACTGGCGCAACATTCCACGTATATTCTCCGGATTCATCAACCACTGGTCGTGATTAGCTATCATATCGGCAAGCGTAGTGCCGTCCACGTAATCCATCACGATATAATCGTCACCATGAGAACGATATACAGGTAATGCCGGATGAACAAGATTGATCCCAAGTTCATACTCCTTTTGAAAAGCAACACGCACTCGTGGAGAAGTCCGGAGTTCCGCTTTAAGACGCTTTACAAATAGAGTCTTATTCTGTATGCGGGTGATATAGGCATCACACGTCGATCCGCTCCGTTCAAGCTTTGTAGCTCGCGAGAAGTTTATCGACCCGGAATCAGATTCCTTAATGTCGCCATAATCAGATGTTATATTATCCTCATTCAACATATTGCAAAGTTACTGATTTATCTCCAATGCAATAGTATCATATAGATAGAAAATCATGTACACACGTCAATTATTGATCATGACTGATAAGTCCTATAGATGATCCTCAATTTCACCTATCAACTTTCTATATAAATATATACTCGTATAAAGCAGCAAGTCTAATCTATGAACAAATCGCGATAGAAACAAAACGGACTAAATGGGTGCGATATATATGGTACAATCAAACGTAATGGTTTAATGAACTATATAAAGTAACTATAATCCGAATTCCTTTTTCAAACGAGCGACAGTGCTGACAGATACATCACATAGCTTGGCAGTACGACGTACAGAGGTTCCCCGACGAAGTTCACGTAGCACAGTGCGGTATTCATCTTCTTTTTGCTCCAGTGTCTTAACGCTCCCCTCTTTGCGACCCACCTTTCCTCCTTTCGCTATATAGTTCTTTCTACCGGATTGTAAACGATGTTGAATATTCTCTCGCTCCATCTCAGCGCATGTCCCAAGCACACTGATGAAGATATTGAGAAACGGATTCTTGGAACCATCAGACTGGAACAGACTCAAGTTTTCTTTCTGGATGAATATATTAAGATTGCGCTCTTTACACCACCTAACAGATGCAAGCACTTCATCAACATTCCTTCCCAAACGTGACAGTTCAGACACCAATATGCAATCAACTGTATTATTCGCGCAATAACTGAGACAATCGGTAAGAACCGGTCGCTCATCATTTCGCTTCGCACCACTGATATGTTCTGTAAAGGTATAGATTACGTCAAAATTGTTCCTGTCGGCATATTCTTTCAGATCTCTTACTTGACGTTCCGTAGACTGTCTGTCGCCAACTGATGATACTCGCGCATAGATTACTACCTTCTTCATTTTCTTCTTATTTTTTCTCGAAGATAAATATAATCATAGTATATCAAGAATGTTTTTACCTAATGTATCCAAAATAATCTTAGATTTTTCTGAGTACAGAAATCAAGTGTATTCAAACGTCTTTCCAGATTTATTTGAATACACTCTTTGTTTGAATACACAAAATGAACATTTTTTAGTATACTAATAACGCGAGTTCAGGATAAGGACCGCTATAAAAAATTGAATCGGCAGCTTGA
>CAMWLX010000116.1 GCA_947175225.1 uncultured Porphyromonadaceae bacterium | reverse complement strand
TTTTAACTCCCGTTTTGTCTGACGAACAGATGAAGGAAGCGGTAGAAAAATTCAAAGGCGTATTGACAGCCAACGGCGCTACAATCGTCAATGAAGAGGAGTGGGGTCTGCGCAAATTGGCATATCCTATCCAGAAGAAATCAACAGGCTTCTATTGCCTTCTCGAATTCGAGGGTGCTCCTACACTCGTTAAACAGCTTGAAATCGCTTATCGTCGCGATGAGAAAGTGCTGCGTTTCCTCACTTTCCGTCTCGACAAGTATGCAGCTGAATATGCAGAGAAGCGTCGCAATCTGAGAGCAAACAAAGCAAGTGAAACAGCTGAGGCAACTGCTGAGGCAGAAAACAAGGAGGCATAATCATGGCAGCAAACAGCGAAATCCGTTACCTTACTCCTCTTACAGTAGACACTCGTAAGAAAAAATACTGCCGTTTCAAACGCAGCGGTATCAAATATATCGACTATAAGGATCCTGAATTCCTCAAGAAGTTCCTCAACGAGCAGGGTAAGATCCTTCCTCGTCGTATCACTGGCACTTCTTTGAAGTTCCAGCGTCGTGTGGCACAGGCTGTAAAGCGTGCTCGTCACCTCGCACTTCTTCCTTACGTAACTGACTTAATGAAATAATAACCGTTTTAACGAAAGCTATATATGAAACTTATTCTTAAAGAAAACGTAGTCGAACTCGGCTACAAAGACGATGTAGTGGAAGTGAAAGATGGTTATGGACGTAACTATCTGATTCCTCAGGGTAAAGCTGTCATCGCATCTGATGCCAACCTCAAAGAACTTCAGGAAAACCTTCGCCAGCGTGCTCATAAGATCGCAGCTATCCTTGCTGAGGCTCAGAGCCAGGCAGATGCTATCAAAGACGTTAAGCTCGTGATTGAAGCTAAGACTGGTGCTAATGGCGTGATCTATGGTAGTGTAGGCGCAGCTCAGATTGCTGACGCTTTCGCTAAACTCGGTCATAATGTCGACCGCAAGCTCATCTCGCTGAAGAACCCTATCAAGATGGTAGGTGATTATGTATGCACTGTTAAGTTCCATCGCGATGTCAACGCAGAAGTTCCGGTATGCGTTATAGCTGAGGTAGAAGAAGAGAAATAAATCATCTTTTTCATCATAAAAGTTCCATGCAATGCGATTGCGTGGAACTTTTTTTTGCATATACGGTTTTTTTTTGCTATCTTTGCCAATCAGAATCAGAGCATTGCAAATAAAATTGCTCTGCGAAAATAAAATATTGAAAAATAATACAATATCCTATAAATATGAAATTTAACGTACACGGAAAGACTCTGCAGCAGCAACTTTCAGCAGTCAGCAAGGTGGTAAATGCAAAAAATGCACTTTCAATCCTTGATAATTTTCTTCTTGAAGTAAAGGAAGACTCTCTCTTCATCACAGGTTCTGATCAAGAGACTGTGATGACTGCAAGGCTTGAAATCACCAATCAAGGGCTTGACGGCAAGATTGCAATCAATGCCAAAAGACTTATGGAGGTTGTCAAGGAAGTATCTAATTTCCCTCTTACATTTGAAATAGAGGAATCAAATGGAGCAGTCGACCTGATCTTCCCGGGTGGACATTTCTCATTTATGGGTGTTGATGCAGCAGAATATCCACAGAGTTTTGACACTGATGATCTCTCTATGGAAATGATCATTCCGGCTGAAGTGATCCAAAGAGGACTCGACTTCACTCTCTTTGCCATCAGCACAGAGACTATACGCCCTATGATGACAGGCGTATTTTGGGATTTCCATGACAACGACATCACTTTTGTGGGTTCTGATACACACAAACTCGTGAGATATATCAATTCAAGCTTCCAGCCGAACAGAGAGACCTCCTTCATTCTTCCCGGTAAACCTGCTGGAATACTCCGCTCACTGATCGGGAAAGAGATAGAAACGGTCAAAATAAAGAAGGATGAGAAGAGTGCAATTTTCTCATTCGGTGATTTTCGTCTTGGATGCCGTTTTGTAAAGGGTAATTATCCCAACTACAATCGTGTCATTCCAAAAGACAATCCTAATGAACTTACAATTGACCGTATTACTCTTCTATCGGCCATGCGTCGCGTGTCTCTATTTGCAAGCAAGGCATCCAGCCTTGTGAAGATGAGCATGGACGATAATTTTGTGGTGCTTCAGTCGCAGGATCTTGACTACTCCACAAAGGCTGATGAAAGAGTAGGTTGCTCCTACGAAGGAAGTCCTCTTTCAATAGGCTTCAACAGTGTCTATATGCTTGAAGTGCTTAATAATCTTCCCGGTGAATCAATCATAGTGAAACTCTCTGATCCGGGACGTCCGGGACTTTTCATGCCTTTCGAACAAAAGGAAAATGAAAATGTCGTGATGCTTCAGATGCCTATGCAGGTTATAGAATAATATTGACTAAGTTCAAAAGAGAATGACCATGCAATTGAATCTTATACGCCCAATAATCTTCTTTGACTTGGAGACTACTGGCACAAGCGTCACCGCAGACAGGATAGTGGAAATATCTTTAATAAAAGTATTTCCTGACGGACATACTGAAGAAAAGACCCGCCGAATCAACCCTGAATGTCATATTCCTGAAGAAAGCACGGCTATTCATCATATCACGGATGAAGATGTGAAGAATGCGCCTACATTCCGGCAGATAGCTAAATCACTTCACGAACTATTTTCCGACAGTGATATCGCAGGCTTCAATTCCAATAAATTTGATGTCCCTCTTCTGATTGAAGAGTTTGGCCGCGCAGGCCTATCTTTTGATGTGGCCGGAAGAAACTTTATTGATGTGCAGGGCATTTTCCATAAGATGGAGCAACGTACACTTGTGGCTGCTTATCGATTTTATTGCGGTAAGGAACTGACAGATGCTCACTCTGCTACAGCTGACACTCGGGCTACCTATGAAGTGCTACTTAGCCAACTTGAACGTTATCCGGATCTAAAAAATGATGTCAAGTCGCTTGCCGAATTCTCAAGTGGAGGTAGGAATGTCGACCTTGCAGGGCGTATGGTCTACGACGACAATCATGAGCCGATTTTCAACTTCGGCAAGAATAAAGGTCGTAAGGTTAAAGATGTAGTGCGCCACGAACCCGGTTTCATACAATGGATCATGCAAGGAGATTTTCCTAAGGAAACTAAAGATCAGCTACGCAGGCTTCAATATCAATATCTAAAAAAATAGAATCTGTATGCAAACCTTAAAGGGGAAACATATTGTGCTTGGCATATCCGGAGGTATTGCAGCCTATAAAAGTGCATATCTTCTTCGTCTCTTGATTAAGGCAGGTGCGGAAGTCCAGGTTGTCATTACTCCTAATGGCAAAGAATTCATCACTCCTGCCACTTTAGCTGCTTTAAGCGGAAAACCGGTTGTATCTGAATTTTTTGCAGCTAATACGGGGGAATGGCATTCCCATGTCGATCTCGGGCTCTGGTCTGATCTGATGGTCATAGCCCCGGCTACAGCTTCTACTATAGGGAAAATGGCCAATGGAGTAGCTGACAATATGCTTATCACTACTTATCTTTCGGCAAAGAGCCACGTGATGGTGGCTCCGGCAATGGATCTCGACATGTGGGCGCATCCTTCGACTCAAAGAAATATTTCTACGCTTATAAAGGATGGTGTAGAGATAATTCAGCCGGCTTCTGGTGAACTTGCAAGTCATTTGGTTGGTAAAGGAAGAATGGAGGAGCCGGAAGAGATATTGAAAAGGGTAGAACGCTTTTTTTCTCGGAAGGAGAGCCTACTTGGTAAAAAGATTCTTGTGACCGCCGGCCCTACTTACGAAAATATTGATCCTGTAAGATTTATAGGCAATCATTCAAGTGGCAAAATGGGGTTTGCTATAGCAGAAGAAGCGGCTTCCAGAGGTGCTGATGTCATATTGGTCACAGGCCCTGTAGCTATGCATACGTCAGTCGATCGGATCAAGAGAATAGATGTGAGGAGTGCGCGCCAGATGCTGGAAGCGGTCGAAAAAGTGTTTGAAGAGGGCGATGTTGCAATCTTGTCGGCAGCAGTAGCAGATTATGCTCCGGAAGTATGCCGGGAGACGAAAATCAAGCGAGAAAAAACTGAGGAAATGACTCTTAAACTCGTAAAGAATCCGGATATTGCTGCACATTTAGGAGCAATAAAAGGAAAAAGAATCCTTGTGGGCTTTGCTCTTGAGACTGATCACGAGCATGACAACGCGCTAAATAAGATGAAGAAAAAATCTCTGGATATGATCGTTCTTAACTCTCTGCGCAATCCACTTGCAGGATTCAATAAAGATACTAATCAGGTAAGCATCCTGAAAAAGGATGGGACTGAGACTGAATACGCTGCAAAAAGCAAAAGAGATGTGGCAAGCGACATTATTGATGAGCTGGAAGCTATAGAAGGATTTTTGACAGATTGAAAAAGACTCAAAGAAATAGTATCATAGTAATAGTATTAGATGAGGGCTAATAAGACATTAAAATATATTCTGGCTGCTACAGCTGTAGGTGTTTCCTCCGGGGCTTTTGCTCAGGAGCTGAACTGCACAGTTGAAGTCAATGCTCAGAAAATTGAGGGAGGATCAAAGTCTGTGTTCCAGACACTGCAAGAGGCAATCTCTGAGTATATGAATGAGACTCGATTTTCTAACGCGACTTTCTCCAACAATGAGAAAATTGATTGCCGACTTTATCTGACTGTTAGTGAATACACTGACGACCGCATCACCGGAGACCTGCAAATACAATTGTCTCGCCCTGTCTACAACTCTACATACACTACGACTCTTTTCAATTTTAAGGATAACAGGATAAGTTTTGAATACAGGGAGGGTGAACCACTCATATTCAATGCTACCACCATCGATAATAATCTCACAGCAATACTGAATTATTATGCCTATCTCTTTTTAGCTCTTGATTTCGACAGTTTCTCTCCTATGGGTGGCGAGCCGTATTACGAAAAGGCTGCTTCAGTGGTCCAGGCTGCTCAAAGTTTGGGAGAAATCGGTTGGAAAGCTTTTGAGGATCCAAAGAATAGGAGCGGGGTATTGACCTCTTTCACTGCCCCTTCTACTTCTTCCTATCGTCAGATGCTTTACGACTATCATAGAAAGGGACTCGACGAGATGGTGACATCTCCCGATAAAGGACGTGCTTCTATCACTTCCTCGCTCAGCGCATTGGAAAATATATATAAGGCTGATGCAATGTCGGCTGCATTGTCTATATTCAGGGATTCAAAGTTGGATGAACTCGTCAACGTATATTCTAAAGCCCCGCAGTCGGAACGAGAACTCGTCTATAAACTGCTCCAACCGATTTATCCGTCGGAAAACGAGCGTCTGACAAAAATTAAAAAGGGAGATGAGAATAATTAATCAAATAAGAGGGAAAATCGGATGATCAGGCAACTCTCAATTTATAATTACGCACTAATCGACAGCGTTGAACTCTTCCTTAAAGAAGGACTTACAATACTGACAGGCGAAACCGGTGCCGGCAAATCTGTCATGATGGGTGCTATCTCTTTGCTTATGGGTGAGCGGGCGGATAGCAAAGTGCTTGCCAATCGTGAGGGTAAAGCTGTCATTGAGGGAGTTTTTGATTCCGTTGCGACAAGTCTAAAAGAAATATTTGACGCTAACGATCTTGATTGGAACGACGGGCAAATCATCGTGCGAAGAGAAATTTCGGCTAACGGACGTAGCCGTGCATTTATCAACGACACTCCTGTGACACTGCCATTGCTCTCTGAAGTGGCTGGTGGATTAGTGGATATTCACTCTCAGCATTCCAATCGGCTCTTATCAAAACCCGAATATCAGCTCAGCGTTATAGACTCCATTGCAGACAATGGAGATATGATTTCTGACTACAAAAAAGATTTCGCACGATTTGTTGAGCTTAGAAAAAAGATCAGGAAACTACGTGAAATGATGGAGCGCAATCGTGAAAATCGTGAATTGCGCGCCTTTCAACTTGACCAGCTCAGCAAAATCAATCCAAAGAAGGGTGAACTCGAAGAAGTGGAGAAAGTATATGATATTCTCTCAGATGCCGACGACCTTAGAAGCAGAATCAATCAATCAGCTTATCTCCTCTCTATGGCAGACACCTCAGCGATCTCTATTATAGGAGATGCAGGAGCAAGTATAGATGGAATTGATTTCACTCTTTTTGAAGGTCAGGAAGAGGACTCTCAGCCAGGCTTGATGGAAAGATTGAAAAATGTCTATATAGAGCTTAAAGATATCGGGGATACACTTGCCAGAATAGCGTCTGGCATAGAATCAGATCCCATCAGGCTTGCTAAAGCTGACGAACGCCTTAAAGAGCTATATGAAGCAGTGAAGAGATTCAAGATGGCTGATTATGATAAGCTCGTGGAGCTATATGAGTCACTTAAAAAAGAGAAAGAGGGGGGTTCTGACAACGTAGAAGAACTTAACTCTCTTGAAGCCGAAGCAAGGAAACTGGGTGACACTCTGAAGATAAAAGCTGAAAAAATAAGCGAGACAAGGAAAAAAGCAGCTCGAAAATTTGAAGAGATATTGACAAATGATGCCCGTCCACTCGGCCTAAAAAATCTTCAGTTTTCAGTCCATTTTTCAGTTGGCAAGCTGACTCCAGATGGAAAAGACACTGTGGAATTTCTTTGTGCATTCAACAAAAACCAGCCATTGATGCCTCTGTCTCAGACTGCCTCGGGAGGAGAAATGGCTCGGCTTACACTTTGCATTAAGGCAATCACAGCCAACAAGCTTAAACTTCCTACTGTGATATTTGATGAGATAGATACAGGTGTCTCCGGAGATATTGCCGACAGAATGGGATCGATGATGGCCGACATAGCATCTGGAATGCAGGTATTTGCCATCACACATCTGCCACAAGTTGCTGTTAAAGGGAGATCTCACCTCCTTGTGTATAAGCATGATGAAGGGGAGCGGACTGTAAGCCATGTAAAGGTATTGTGTAAAGATGAGCGTGTAAAGGAGATTGCAAGAATGCTATCCGGAAAAGAAATCAATGAAGCCGCCCTTAAAAATGCCCGCGTATTATTGAAAGGATGAGCTTGCAAAACTAAAAAAATATAAGAAATTTATATGGAAAAGAGCGACTATATATTTGGCCTAAGGGCAATCATAGAAGCCATAGAGGCTGGAAAAGACATCGACAAGATCCTTATAAAGACCGATTTTAGTGGTGACTTGGCAAGGGAGCTCCTTGGAAAAGCAAAAGCTTATGGCATATTAGTGAAGAGAGTGCCTCAAGAGAAGCTCAACCGAATCACTATGAAGAATCATCAGGGTGCTATCGCTATCCTGGCGGCGGTTCCCTACCACCATCTTGACAATATAATCCCTTTGCTCTATGAGGAAGGAAAGAATCCTTTGATGGTAGGCTTGGATGGAGTGACAGATATCAGGAACTTTGGAGCCATAGCCCGTACTGCTTGCTGCGCTGGTGTAGATGCGATTGTCATTCCCTCCCATAATTCAGTTTCTATCACTGCGGATGCAATCAAGACTTCAGCGGGTGCCCTCTTTCACATTCCCGTATGTAGAGAAAAGAGTACATTAGATGCAGTCAAGCAACTAAAGGAAAATGGCTATCAGATAGTAGCCGCTACCGAAAAAGGAGCCCAAAACTATACTGAGATAGATTTCACGGTGCCGACAGCCATTATTATGGGGGCTGAAGAAACAGGGATATCTGAAGAAGTGCTTCGTCATGCTGATGCGCTTGCGGCTATCCCAATAATAGGAGAAATAAGTTCACTCAATGTTTCGGTAGCAGCTGGAATCATGATATATGAGGCAGTAAGGCAGAGAAATATGGGAAAAAGTTTGGAATAATCAAAGGAAAATATTAACTTTGCAATTCATTTGATATCTACGTCAGCTCGAGTGCTGGCATTTAGGACATTATAAATCAATCATCTATGATCAATAGAGTTCTTATAAGAATTAAAGTGGTTCAGCTGCTTTATTCGTATTTTCTTGTGCAAAACAACTTTACGGTGCAGTCTTCTCCCGCTGCTCCCACAAAAGAAAAGCGTTTTGCCTATACACTCTATCTCGACTACCTCTACCTAATGGTATCTATCGCTGAGTCTATTAATCAGCGAACCAAGTACTCGCCGCTTTATGAGACAAGATTTATCCGTCGGCTTTTGGGCGACAATATCATGAAGTCGGTCTGCAGCAAATATTCTATGGGAAATTTTCCTCTTGAGAATTGTGTCGAAGACCTTTGTGAGCGAATCAAGAATTCTGTAATCTACAAAAATTTCTTGAAAGATCCCAAAGCTGACTCAAAGATATGGAGCGAAATATTCCGTCATTTCATTTCTGTAGATCCTCAGATCAGTAAGCTTGTAGAGAGTTATTCTAACTATTCTCTCAGAGGAGTGGATCGAGCCAATGAGATGATAGTTAAGACCTTCACAGAATTTGCCTCCAACCAAGACAATATCACGGATGGTTTGGCAGATTTGATGGCAAGTTTAGAAAAAGCAAGAGAACTCTATTTTCGTCTGTTGATGCTTCCGATTGATCTCACATATCAGCGCGAAGTAGATCTTGACGAACGACGTCATCGTTATCTGAGAAATGATGATGATATGAATCCAAATACCAAGTTCATCGACAATGAGCTTGTCAAGATGCTCGACAATGACGAATCAATAAAGGAATTTGCGCAAAAGCATAAAATTTCTTGGACAGAACAAGACCGCGACTTAATAAAGCATCTTCTAAAGAAAATCACTGAGTCTGAAATCTATAAAGAATACATGGATAATCCTATCAGTGATCTGCATGAAGACTGTGAATTCTGGAGAAAAATTATGCGCAACATAATTCTGACCGACACTGAATTTTTGGAAAGGCTCGAGACAATGTCGGTATTCTGGAATGATGACCTTGAAATCATGGGTGAGTTTGCTCTTAAGACGTTCCGAAGATTTGAGGAGAAGGCATCATCGCCCGACAGTAAGATAAAAGATCCGGTGCTCCCGATGTATAAGGATAATGAGGATGCTAAATTTGGAAAAGAACTCTTTGAGGCGACGGTAAAAAAACATTCAGTCTATCGTGGCTACATAGATGAGGCTTTGAACAAGCAACATTGGGAGTCTGATCGCCTTGCATATATGGATGTAGTCATTATGGAGACCGCCCTTGCAGAAATTTTTAATTTCCCCAAGATACCTCTACAAGCCTCGCTCAATGAAT
>CAMWLX010000115.1 GCA_947175225.1 uncultured Porphyromonadaceae bacterium | reverse complement strand
GATCTCCCAATCGCCCTTCATCACAGGATAGAGAGATGCTGGCAGACCAGCTGTGATACCAAACACCTTCACTCCATTAGGAATCACTTCATTCTTATATTCCTTTGGCTGACGGCAGAAGAGGCCTACTGAAGGAACTGACACTACACGGGCTCCAATACCCTCTTCACCAAGTTTTTCTGCTACATGATATGCGAGAGCAACTTCAGAACCGTTGGCTACGAGCACAACCTTAGTATCGGGAGCGTCATAAACTACATAGCCACCCATGTCGGTCTTAGCTGCTTCTGCTGCACGGTTTGCAGTCGGAAGATCCTCAAGATTCTGGCGAGAAAGCACAAGGACTGTCGGAGACTTCTTGTTTTCAAGTGCAATGCGGTAGCTTTCTACTGTCTCTGCGCTGTCGCAAGGACGCAACACGAGAGCTGCCTGATGACCTGCAAGATTGTCCATCTGCTCGAGGAGACGAATCTGAGCTTCTTGCTCGACCGGCTCATGAGTAGGACCATCCTCGCCAACGCGGAAGGCATCGTGAGTGAAGATAAACTTAACGGGGAGTTCCATAAGAGCTGCCATGCGGATTGCAGGCTTCATATAGTCGGAGAATACGAAGAATGTGCCGCAAGCTGCGATGCAACCGCCATGAAGAGCAATACCATTGCAGATGCAAGCCATAGTGAGTTCAGCCACACCACTCTGAAGGAATGCACCTGAGAAATCACCTTTTACAAATGCATGGGTCTTCTTGAGGAAACCGTCAGTCTTGTCCGAGTTTGCCAAGTCGGCAGAACTTACGATCATATTGTGGACATGGTCGGCAAGGAATGAAAGCACTGCTGCAGAAGAAGCACGCGATGCCATATTTGGCTTGAGTGCCACCTTTGTCCAATCAAGATTAGGAAGTTTGCCTTCGAGCCAATCTTGGAGGGTCTTAGCCTCCTCCGGATTCTTCTCAGCCCACTCAGCATATTTAGCCTTGCGTTCTGCGGCATATTTCTTAAGCTCTTCCATACGGTCGGCGTAAAGTTTCTTAACGTCGTCCCATATCTGCCAAGGATTCTGAGGATCACCACCAAGGTTTGCCACAGTCTTATCCATGTCAGCGCCAGCAGCTGAAAGTGGCTGGCCATGAGTGTTTACATGTCCTTCAAGGCTTGATCCGTCGGCAGCAACTGTCTTGCGAGCCATTACAGTATGTCCTATGATCAGAGTTGGACGCTCCTTCTCTCCGCGTGCAGCCTCGATAGCTCCTGCTATTGCAAGAGGATCAGTACCATCTATTTCAAGAACATTCCAATTCCAAGCGCGATATTTGGCAGCTGTGTCTTCAGAGGTAACGTCCTTTACCTTGGTAGAAAGCTGAACTTCATTGCTATCATAGAACATGATGAGATTGTGAAGCCCGAGGTTTCCTGCAATACGACCTGCACCCTGGGAAATCTCTTCCTGAATACCACCATCGGAGATGAAAGCATATGTCTTATGCTCAACGACTTCACCAAAACGAGCTGCGAGGAAACGCTCTGCAATAGCACAACCTACAGCATACACATGGCCTTGGCCAAGAGGACCTGAACTGTTTTCAATGCCACGTTCTACTTCAAGTTCCGGATGTCCGGGTGTAGCTGTACCCCACTGACGGAAACCTTGAAGCTCTTCAATAGTGAACTTTCCGGCAAGGGCAAGCACAGAGTAGAGCATAGTGCTCATATGGCCCGGATCAAGGAAGAAACGGTCGCGAGCGAACCAGTTTGGATCTTCGGGATCATAGTTGAGGAAAGAAGAGTAGAGGACGTTGACAAAGTCTGCTCCGCCCATGGCGCCACCTGGGTGGCCTGATTTTGCTTTTTCCACCATTTCTGCGATGAGGACACGCATGTTGTCTGCACCGCGGGTAAGAAGGTTTGGATCTAAGGTCATGATTTTTATTATATTTGGTTTATGGGTTTAACGGTATATTTTAATTAGCCCGCATCGAGCACTTGGTTTTCATCAATGTCATTGACAGGAATATCGGTATTGACATTTCTGCAACCTATTAGAGCATAGAAGAAGATATAGCCGACCATTGCGAATACGAGCCAGTAGCTGCTCACATAATCGCCTGTGGAACGAGCGATCCAGTCCTGAATAAACGGCATGATACCACCACCGACTACCATTGTCATGAAAAGGCCGGATGCCTTAGCAGTGTATTTTCCGAGGCCTTCTGTAGCAAGGTTGAAGATACCTCCCCACATAACTGAAGTGCAAAGACCGCAAAGGAATAGGAACAAACACTTCATCGGCACAAGGCCACTGGTGATGTTAAGAGCCGGAATGCTTGGGGAGTTGAATGTGATTTCTTTCGGAAGAAGGATAGCAATCAATAGAAATGCCAGTGCTATTGAAGACACGACAATAAGCTGCAGGCGAGTCGAAACCTTGCCGCTGATTGCAGAACTTATAATACGGCCCACAAGCATAAGCAGCCAGTAGAGAGCTGCAAGAGATCCGGCTACGGCAGCAGCACCTTCAAATGGCTCACGGCTTATCCATGCATTCATTTCGCCGGGAATGCCGATTTCGACTCCAACATAGAAGAAGATAGCGACGATGCCAAGTGTACAATGGCGGAAAGAGAAAGGAGTATGCTCATATGTTGCGTTGCTCAGATTCTTCTGAGGTTCTTCTATCTTAATGAACGAGATTACGATGAATGCTGCAACGAAGATTACAATACCAGTGATCACGAGCGGAGCCACGGTCGCCATAGAAGTCTCTTTTGTAAGAGTACCTACGAGCACACCTACGAGCATCGGGGTAAGAGTGCCGGACAAAGAGTTGAGCGAACCACCCATCTGCACAAGCTGATTGCCTTTGTTGCCGCCACCTCCAAGAAGGTTGAGCATCGGGTTGACTACAGTATTGAGCATACATACACAGAAACCGCAGACGAGAGCACCAAGAAGATAGATAAAGAGATTGAGAGTGGTAGCGGAAGGACCTTCGCCATACACTACTACGTTGTCTCCAACATAGCTTGATAAAAGCTGGATTGTAAGGCCAATCGCACCTACTGCAAGTGCAATCAAGGCTGTCTTCTTATAGCCATACTTTATAAGCATGTTGCCTGCCGGAATACCCATAAATAGATAAGCGGTAAAGTTCATAAGGTTACCTGCCATTCCGGCCCATTCATAACGGAAACCCCATATATTGCCAAATGGGGCTGCCATGTTGGTCACAAACGAAATCATCGCGAAGATAAAGAACATCGTGACGATTGCAACCGTACGTCCTGACTGGGGCGCTGATGCTGCTTTTGAATTACTCATGGTTGATTTTATTTTAGTTATTATTAGATTATTAGTTTCTCGCTATTTAATAGTTTCTGATTCCGAAAATCGCTGTCCCTATCCTGACAAGATTAGCTCCTTCTTCCACTGCTATAGGCCAGTCTCCCGACATTCCCATCGAGACAGTGTCAAAGCCCTGCAAATCAGGTGCTATCTCAAGAATGCGCTTGTGAGTATCAGAAATCGTATGAAAGTCTTCCCTTACTCGAGTCATGTCATCTGTATTTGAAGCCATTCCCATCACTCCACATAAATGGGTTGCCTTCAGATTTTCAAAACCTCTCGCAGAGAAATACTCCAGTAGTTCTTCGGGATAAAATCCAAATTTCGTTTCTTCTCTTGCCACATGCAGCTGCATCAAGACCCTTGTGACAACTCCCGCCTTTTCCGACTCCTTATCAATCAATTCAAGAAGACGGAGACTATCTACACTCTCGATAAGAGATGTTTTGCCGATAAGTTGACGCACCTTATTAGTCTGTAAATGTCCGATAAAATGCCACTTGATATCGGCAGGAAGAATCTTGATTTTCTCAAGCAACTCCTGAACTCGACTCTCCCCGAATATACGTTGACCCGCATCGTATGCTTCTTTCACAGCCTCAGCCGGATGAAACTTGCTTACGGCACATAATTCGACACCCTGAGGAAGTTCCGAATGAATTTTTTTTATCTCTTCAGCTATCATTTGAATATGTATCAAGCCGGGGAAGCGTTTTTCTCAGGCGTATCGTATTCGTAGGGGTAAACATCCATTAGAGGGGTCTCGGTGATGGAGGCAATCTGATAGTCTGCCATGGTGCCTTTCATGCCATCCTGAAAGCGACCAAGGGCGTTCTCAAAGTCACCTGCCTGAACAAGGATGAAACTTGCAGACTTTTTCTCCTTTCCGCTCTTCTCGTCGAGGGTGATGAAATTCACTTTCACCATATAATATTTGTCGGCATAGTCAGACTCATCGAAGAATATCTCTGAGATCTTCGTCTTCTTGACAGCCGACACTGTAAACTCTCCTGAGATATAGGGCGTAATCTTCTCTATGATTCGAGCCTCTGCATCTGTAAATGTCAAGGCATCTACAAGATAGGGTTCATTGACTTTCTTTACCGCACCATTCTCTTGCATGCGGTCGTATCTAATTTTGGTTTCAAACCAGAGTGCCATTACTTTCAATTTTTAGGTTATTTTTACTCCACATTTCGTGGGCAACTGCAAAGTTAGCAATAAATTTTGAGAAATACGCTAAATTCCTTGGCAAATTATTCAAGAAAAATTAATTTTGCAGTCTGAAACTATAATTTCAACTTTCGCAAGCGAAAGCTGAAGAAACCTTTAGTGAGTGGCGAACTTAAAATAATTATATGGGAATATACGGACAACTTTTCACGACCTTCATGAAAATCGGAGCATTTACCTTCGGCGGAGGGTGGGCTATGATTTCTATAATAGAGAAGGAAATAGTCGACAAACATCACTGGATAGAGCGAGATGAATTTCTTGACCTTCTTGCCATCGCCCAGTCTTTGCCGGGGATCTTGGCAGTTAATATCGCAACCTCTATCGGCGACCGGCTAAAGGGAATGAAAGGGGGCATTGTTGCTGCAGTCGGCACTATCCTGCCATCTTTTCTTATCATTCTTGCCATTGCTATCTTCCTGACTCCTGAGACAATCAAGAACAGCCATGTGCTAAGCAGTATCTTCATGGGAATCCGCCCTGCCGTAGTGGCATTAATCATTGCTCCGGTCATCACAACTGCAAAAGCAGCCAAACTTAAGTTGACTACCATATGGATTCCTGCTGTGGCTGCTTTGGTGATTTCATTAGATATGGGCATAGTCTCAAACCCCATCACTTGGATAGCACTTGGCGCACTCGGAGGCTACCTGCATTGGGAATATTCAAGACGCAAACTAAGCAAATCATAACCCACCTTGGAGAATGCAAAATTCAGTTAATGCAAAATTCTCTATTCATAATGCATAATTTGCTATACGCAATTTTAAACATGCAATAAATAATATTTTTGAATTCCGAATAATTCTCAATTCTAAATTCTCAATTCTAAATTAAATGAGTATATATCTAAAAATGATATGGGCCTACCTGAAGATAGGCATATTCGGGTTTGGCGGGGGCTATGCAATGCTTTCGCTCGTAGAGCGTTCCGTTGTTGGTCCCGGTTGGATTTCAGAACAAATGTTTACCGACATAGTGGCAATCTCACAGATGACCCCGGGACCAATCGGTATCAATTCAGCCACATACATTGGATATGTAGCTCCCGGGCAAGTTACAGGAGGAGAGCTTGCTTCTCCGATTTGGGGAATACTGGGCAGCATCCTCTGCACCTTAGCAGTCACAGTTCCCTCTTTTATCCTGGTCATCAAGGCCTCTCATTTTATCCGAAAGCATAATGAGAGCGGGGTGATCAAGGCTATTTTTGCAGGTCTCCGTCCAGTTGTAGTCGGATTGATCGCTTCGGCTGCAATAATGCTGATGAACTGGGCAAACTTCGCGCCCGACCATGATCAGCGCACTCTAATATGCAGTATAGCAATATGTGCCGTATCATTCTGCCTTGTATATTTTAAACTTCCATATAAAGGAAAGAAAATCGGACTGCACCCAATACTCGTAATTTGCATCATGGGTCTCGCCGGCTTCCTTCTATATTATTGAAATCACGATGGATTATCAACAGACACTTAATTGGCTTTATGCCCGGCTCCCGATGTTCTCTCGCACCGGTGCAGCGGCCTACAAACCGGGTCTTCAGACAAGCCATGCCCTTGACTCCTACTTCCGACATCCTCATAAGAAATTCAAAAGCATCCACATCGGAGGCACAAACGGCAAAGGAAGCACAAGCCACATGATAGCTGCTATCCTGCAAAGCCAAGGGTATCGGACAGGCCTCTACACATCACCTCACCTTGTGGACTTCCGTGAAAGAATCAGAATCGACGGAAAGATGATTGACAAAGAAGCCGTAGTTGATTTCGTAAGGAAATTCAGAGAAAGCGGATATGAAGGGAATCCAAGTTTCTTTGAACTCACGATGATGATGGCTTTCGACTGGTTTGCGTCTCAAAGAGTAGACTATGCCGTGATTGAAGTGGGAATGGGCGGAAGGCTTGACTCTACCAACATTATTACTCCCGAATTGGCTGTCATCACTAATATTTCAAAAGACCACACTCAGTTTTTGGGAAAGACCCTTGTTGAGATTGCCCGAGAAAAAGCCGGTATCATCAAGGAGGGGATTCCTTGTGTAGTAGGAGAGGCAGAAGGAGAGATAAAAGAGGTATTTGAGGAAAGAGCGAGCGAAGTGGGCACCACTATCCTATTTGCCGATACTCTTAAGCCGCTCCAAAGATGCGAGCCTATAGATGATGGAGGTTTTGATTGCAGCAGCCCCATATGTGGAGATTTTCATTGCGAACTCGGAGGCGACTATCAGAAGAAAAATATCAATACTGTCCTCACTGCATTGTATGAGTTGCGGCGAATCGGCATTGAGATTGACGATGAAGCCATCCGCAACGGGATGGCAAATGTATGCGGACTGACAGGGTTGGCAGGAAGATGGATGAAAGTGACCGACAATCCACTTACCATATGCGACACCGGGCACAATGAGGCAGGGCTACGCTACACTATGTCGCAACTTGACAAGACAGCAAAATCTAAAGGAGGGAAGAAACACATTGTGATAGGATTCGTGGCTGACAAAGCAATCGACGACATCATAGGTCTTCTTCCAAAAGACGCGACTTACTATCTCACCAACGCTTCCATCCCAAGAGCATTACCGGCGGCTGACTTAAAAACAAAATTTTTAGAGCATGGGATAGAAGGGAAAGCTTTTGCCGGTCCGAAAGAAGCAGTAGAAGCAGCGCGAGCAAACGCCATGCCAGACGACATAATCTACATCGGCGGAAGCACCTTCATAGTAGCAGACTTTTTAGAATAAAAATTTAAATGGATGACAAAAGCGGACAGCCTCCTTCTCAGGAAGCTGCCCGTTAGCTTTTCTTCATTAGTCGATGGATAGATTATTCTTCCTTTGTTTCAGACTTTGATTCTTTCTTGGATTCAGACTTTGATTCTTTCTTAGTTTCTTTCTTTGAATTGTCTGCGGCAGAAGTTTCATCTTCCAACAGACGTTCGGAGCGGGTCTTGTTTTTGCTTTGTGCTGAATTCATGTCGCTCTCTTCATGGAGGAATATTTCCATTCCTGTGCCGTCTATGACGCGATATTGAAGATATGCAAGAGACTCGTCGGGCACTATCTTGAATCCTCGTCCAAACTTGCGCTTCCACTTTCCATAGATAGAGAATACCCCTTTTTTGACATAAGCATCGACAAACGGATGGATATAGAGGATAAATTTCTTGACTTCAAGCTGCTGGGTCAGATACTCAAGTTTTTCCTCAAGCTTATCGGTGAAGAGCAACGACGGCTGTATCTCACCTTTTCCGAAGCACGACGGACAAGTTTCCTCTGTAGTGATGTCAAGAGCAGGACGAACTCTCTGGCGAGTGATCTGCATCAAGCCAAACTTCGACAGTGGCAAGATATTATGACGAGCCCTGTCTTTCGACATATTGTCGCGCATATGATCCAACAGCTGCTGGCGATGCTCAGACTTTGCCATGTCGATGAAATCGACCACTATGATTCCTCCCATGTCGCGAAGCCTCAGTTGCCGGGCTATCTCATCGGCTGCTCTTAGGTTTACTTCGAGGGCATTTGTCTCCTGATCTTGTGAGGCCTTGCTGCGATTGCCGGAATTGACATCTATCACGTGGAGAGCTTCCGTATGCTCAATGATCAGATAAGCACCTGACTTGAAAGAAACTGTCTTTCCGAAAGCAGACTTGATCTGCCTCGTTATATTGAAACTATCGAAGATAGGTATGTCTTTAGCGTAAAGTTTTACCGTTTCTTTCCTATCGGGAGCAATAAGAGCTACATAATTTTGAATCTGCTCGAAAACCTCTGCATCATTGACGTAGACACTTTCAAAAGAAGGATTGAATATATCCCGGATGATGCCGACTGCCCTTGACTCTTCTTCATAGATGAGCGAGGGAGGAGTGCTACGCTGCATCTTGGCTATAGAGTTTTTCCATGCCTCTACAAGTGTACGCAACTCATTGATAAGTTCAGCTACCTTTTTCCCTTCTGCCGACGTACGCACTATTACACCGAATCCTTCGGGTTTGATACTGCTGATGATCTGGCGAAGACGAATTTTCTCTTCCGTAGACTTGATCTTTTGTGAAATCGAAATCTTGTTGCCAAATGGAATCAGTACCATGAAGCGCCCCGTAAGAGTAAGTTCTGTACTAAGTCGTGGTCCTTTTGTGGAAATAGGTTCTTTGGCAATCTGCACAAGAAGCTTTTGACCGGGCTGCAACAAATCTGTTATTCTTCCCTGCTTGGGAATCTCCGGACGAGACTCAATGCCGGCAATATCAGGCACTGTCTCCGGATGCTCGAATGCCTCGTTGAGATATGCGTTATAAGTGTTGAACTGTGGTCCTAAATCCAGATAATGAAGAAAAGCGTCCTTTTCGTATCCTACATCGACAAAGGCTGCGTTGAGTCCCGGCATCAGTTTCTTGACCTTGGCAAGATAGAAGTCGCCTACTGCATAGACGATATTTCTGCTCTCCTTCTGCAGGGAAACAAGACGCGAATCCTCGAGCAGCGCTATAGATATCTCTTTAGGCTGCACGTCGACGAAGAGTTCGCTTTTCATTGTGTCCATTTCAGGATAATAAGTACTAAAGCATAATTCATAATGCATCTTTCATTTTTTGTCGCTGACATTCAATAGAAAATGCATTAATAAGAGTATGCTGATAAATAGAATGATTACTTTGAAATAAAATAAAGAACAAGCGGGCTATGGCATGAC
>CAMWLX010000114.1 GCA_947175225.1 uncultured Porphyromonadaceae bacterium | reverse complement strand
CCCCCAACTCGCCGGTTTGTCCCCCGCCAAGGCCGCTTGCAGCCGCCCAAAAAAGCCCCTTCCATCTAATCTAAAATCACGCCAGGCAGCCGTCAAGAGCCTCTATGATGGCTTCCTTATCCATCCCTCGGCCAATAAAAACAAGCTTATCCATCCGATCCCCATACTCCGGGTCCCAGTCACGCTTCAGCCCCGGTTCCGTCTCAAAGAATCGCTCCAACTCATCCGCCGGTGCCGTAGCATACCATTGTCCGCACTCCGTCAGCTTCTTCTGCACCCCGGCCTGTTCAAACAGATAGCTCATATCCGGATCATAGCTGAAATAGCATATCCCCTTGCAGCGGATCACGCTCTTTGGCCATTGGCGATGGCAGAAATAATCAAACTTATTCAAATCAAACGGCTTTCTCCTATAATATACAAAGGTAGAAATCCCATACTCCTCAGCCTCTCCCTCTCCATGATGATGGTGATGATGATGACCATGCTCATGTTCATCATGCTCATGATGATGCCCATGCTCGTGCTCGTCGTGCTCATGATGATGCCCATGCTCATGTTCGTCATGCTCATGATGATGCCCATGCTCTTCTTCCTCTATTTCTTCCAAAGGCTTCTCTATTTCCCGAATCCAAGTGGCTGAAGTCGCGACTTTCCCGAAATCAAACTCATGCGTATTCAATAGTTCTGAGAAATCAACATCGCAATAGTCACACTCGATGATCTTAGCGGATGGATTCAAAGCATGGATTGCCTCCCGGATCATTGCCGCATCCTCCTTAGAAACCTCCGAAATCTTATTCAAAAGCACAGTATTGCAGAACTCTATCTGTTGCACCACCAAATTCTCCAGATCCTCTTCACCATATTCCTTAACAGTAAGAGCCTTCCCGGATCCAAACTCGCTCTGAAGCCTGAGCGCATCCACGACCGTCACTATGCAATCAAGCACAGGAATCCCATTCCTCCTCACAATAGGTGCCATGCGAGGTATCGAACAGATAGTCTGTGCAATTGGTTCCGGCTCACAAATTCCGCTCGCTTCAATCACGATATAATCAAACCGGTCCCCCTCCATAAGATCCATAAGCTGATTGACCAAATCCATCTGCAAAGTGCAGCAGATGCACCCGTTTTGCAGAGCCACAAGAGAATCTTCACCCTGTCCGATCAATCCATCCTTCGCGATAAGGTCAGCATCTATATTCACTTCCCCGATATCATTTACAATGACTGCAAACCGTATCCCCTTCCTATTATTTAATATCTTATTCAGGAGCGTAGTCTTTCCGCTCCCCAAATATCCGGTGATCAAAAGCACCGGCACCTTCTTTTCCTCACTCATACTAAATCTTATCTTTATATTCTTTACTCTCCAATCCTGTTTTGCTTCGGATGAGCCCGGAGGGCTGCCAATCTTGTTAAAATATAAGCCTCACCCCATTCAGGGTGAGGCTATCGTAATCTGAGCGATAAACGGGGCTCGAACCCGCGACCCTCAGCTTGGGAAGCTGATGCTCTACCAACTGAGCTATTATCGCATTTTTTGAATCCCAACTCATTCCGGGTATAAAAATGCTCTTGAGCCTTAGATTTACACTGCAAATTTAATTATTTTTTCTCATTCCACCAAATCTATCTCCATTTTTCTCACATAAATTCACAATTTTCTCCAACACATACTCCAAAACTCAGTTTTTTTTGCTAATTTTGTAAAAAATTTGTTCTCAATTATCAATTCTCATTTATGAACAGGTTTCTGCCTCTTATAGTCATTGCCCTCATCCTCCTCATCCCTGCATGTGGCGGAAAAGACAAATCTTCAAGTGCTTTTCCTGAAGGTTTCGCTTCCCTCTCCGACGACCAGAAGGTAACTTACATGATGCAGCACGTATCAGCCGATTCTGTAGCCCGTTTCATCATCTTCGCGGCTCTCGGCAAAGTCGAAGGTGTGCACATCGACACCCTCAACAACGCTACCCTAAAAGCCTACGAGACATACACCGACACCGCTCTCCAAACTTTTAGTTGGGAATTCGACCGCATTGCCGAAGAACTTCCTCTCCACGATAAGATGCGCCTTCGTGCACTCGTTGGTTCTGAAGACCCTCAAGGTCTCGGTCTTACACTCGGACTTGAATACCTGAACCAAATCCGGGTAAAAGGAATGACTGCCGATGAAGTCCTTGAAGAACTCAAGGAACTCAAACGAGCCTCCACCGACGATCCCGATATGTATGCCAGATTCCTGATCGGTTTCCGCACCGTACTTCGCTACGACAAAAACTCCGACATGCCCCGCGAAATCTACAATCGTTTTCTCAACTACGATGAAGAAGCCGTAGAGGAATACTACAGCAGAAATAAATCTGCAGTCCCCTCAATCCCGGTCACTCTTCCCGACTCAATCCCTATCGAAGAGCATCCGGAAGCCGCTCCCCCCGACTCCATCTAGCTGCAGCCCGATCTGACGGAAGTCTGGTTTGTCCAGCGCCAGAGCCGCTTGCGGCTCCATAATTCTAAATTCTAAATTCTAAATTATTCTCAATTCTCAATTAAAAATAATTCTAAATTCTAAATTCTCAATTATTCTCAATTATAAATTCTAAATTCTCAATTCTAAATTATATACAATGCTCCGCATCTCAGAATACTCCGCAATGGCTGAATCAGCCATCCGCGCACTATCACTCCCTTCCGACAAATTCGAAGGCCTATATGCCCCAATCTCCTACAGCATGCAAGCAGGAGGAAAACGTCTCCGTCCGACCCTCCTCCTCATGACAGCTGATGCATTCGGCAACGATCCTGAAAAAGCTATCAACCCGGCCGTAGGCATCGAAATGTTTCATAATTTCACCCTCCTCCACGACGACGTCATGGATAAATCGGGACTAAGACGTGGTCGCCCTACTGTTCATGCCAAATGGGATGAAAACACAGCTATCCTATCCGGCGACACAATGCTGACTCTCGCCACAAAGAAGATCTCTGAAGTCGACGACTCAATCCTTCGCTCTGTGCTCGACACTTTCAACGACCAGGCTCTCCGTGTCTATGAAGGCCAGCGTCTCGATATGGACTTCGAGCATATGGATACAGTCGATCTCGACCAATACATTGAAATGATAAAAGCCAAGACTGGCGCTCTCCTTGGAGCAGCCGCTAAGATAGGTGCTCTGATAGGGGGTGCGTCTGAGAAAGATGCTGAAAAAATGTACGAGTTCGGCGTAATGCTCGGCGTGGCTTTCCAGATTGAAGACGACTATCTCGACACTTTCGGCAATGCTGACGTATTCGGCAAGCCCATTGGCGGCGACATCAACAACAACAAGAAGACATTCCTAATGGTTAAGGCTCTTGCTAACGGCGGTCCAAACGCCGAAGCCCTCAAGGCTGCCCTCAAATTGCCTGCCGGTCCTACAAAGATTAAGACCGTGACTCGTATCTATGAGACTATGGGTATGCCTGCCATCAGTAAAGCAGAAGTTGCAGCCTACAGCAGCAAAGCCCTTACTGCCATCAAAAAGACTTCTCTCCCCGACGATCGCCGAGAATCATTCCGCAAGCTAATCGATAAGCTTATCTCTCGCTCTAAATAGTCGAAAGCTATTTTTAAGATATGATCGATACTCATACGCATATCTATTTGTCTGATTCCTTCTCAAAGGATGACCCCGAAGGCACTTTAAAAGCTGTTGATCGTGCAGTGGAAGCAGGAGTGAGCCAAATGATCCTCCCTGCTATCGACCGCGAGTCTGCAAAAGAAGTTGCGGCTCTTAATGCCGCCCGTCCTTCCCAAACCCATACTGCCATGGGACTGCACCCGACCGAAGTAGGGGAGGACTGGAAAGAGGAACTTGACGACATCATTAAAATACTGACCCCCACTTCCCCCATAGCAATAGGGGAGGTGGGTATCGACCTATATTGGGACGACTCCAACATCGCTCTCCAAAAAGAAGCCTTCATAGCCCAGCTGCAACTGGCAAAGAGTCTTGACCTCCCGGTTATCATCCACTGCCGAGAGGGTCTCGATGTCTGCCTTGAATGCATCGAAAAGGCCTCCTCTCGACAACCTGACAACCCGACAACACCGCCACCATTAATATTCCACAGCTTCACCGGCTCACCCGATGATGTAAGGAAAATCCGCCAAATAGCTGACCCTTACTTTGGAATCAACGGCGTGGTAACTTTCAAAAATGCAGCCTCCCTCCCGGATGCAGTCAGAGAAATAGGCATCGACCGTCTCCTCCTCGAGACCGACTCCCCCTATCTTGCTCCAGTCCCAAAACGTGGGCGGCGCAACGAAAGCTCTTATCTTTCATTCATCAACAATAAGATTGCGGATATTTTAGGTCTCCCCCCTGAAGAGGTCGACCAAGCTACTACACGCAACGCAAAACAACTATTCAAGATTTGAACCATCTATTCAGTCTCCCGTTTCATCAGCCCGTAGTGATCTTCACTCTTGTGCTGCTATTGATTCTTGCGGCTCCTGTCATCTTCAGGCGTCTCAAGATTCCTGATGTCGTGGGATTGATTTTGGCTGGTGTCGCTGTAGGCCCTTATGGTTTCAACCTCCTTGAGCGCGATTCATCATTTCAGATATTTGGGCAGGTTGGTATTCTCTACCTTATGTTTCTTGCAGCCGTGGAGATCGACATGTACCATTTTAAGAAGAATCTCCGTCAGGGCCTGACGTTCGGTCTTATTACATTCATAGTGCCATCCGTCCTTGGTGTTGCAGCTGCTCATTATGCATTCGGTGCCGGACTGACCACTTGCCTGCTTCTGGCAAGTATGTATTCATCCCACACCCTAATTTCATATCCCGTCGTCAGCCGATTCGGTCTTCAGAATGGCAAGGGGGTGATCCTTGCAGTCAGTGCTACTATTGTCGCAGTCCTGCTTGCCCTTATCACACTGGCTTCGGTAGTGAAACTCCGGACCACAGGCACGTTCAATGTGACCGACATTCTGAAACTGCTCCTGTATACGGCCGGCTATGCTGTGGCAGTAGGATTCTCATTCCCTCGAATCACGAGGTTTGTCTTCCGAAAGATATCCGATGCCGTGGCTCAATATATCTTCATCCTCGCTTTGGTCTTCATCGGGGCCTTGCTCGCCCAGTTGATAGGACTTGAAGCTATCCTCGGAGCCTTCTACGTTGGTTTGGTCCTGAATCGTCTTATCCCCGGACGCTCTTCACTTATGCATCATATCAAGTTCGTAGGCAATGCCATCTTCATCCCTTACTTCCTGATTGGGGTAGGAATGTTGATAAATGTGCATGTGATATTCCGTGGATGGACTGTGGCATGGGTTGCTTTCAATATGATTGTCGTTGCACTCGTCTCAAAATGGCTCTCTGCATGGATAGCTCAAAAGTCGTTCGGATTGACTGCTACCGACCGCCGAATGATGTTTGGTCTGACGAGTGGCAAGGCTGCCGCCACTATCGCCGCCACGATGCTCGGCTATCAATATGGCATCATCAACGAAGACATCATGAATGGTGCAGTGCTTATGATTCTTGCTTGTTGCTTAGTGTCTTCTGTCATTACGGAGCGTACCGCTATTCGTATGAGAATTGAATGGACTGCTGCCGAAATGGAAGTTCAGGGCGTAGAGCGTCCGGAGTTTGCACGCCAGATTGTGGCTGTGTCAAATCCAATCACTGCTGAAGGCCTTATGAGATTGGCCGTGTTCATGCGCTCTCCAAAAAACACAGAACCCATTACGGCTCTTTTCGTCAGAAATTCAGATGATCCAAAGAGTCTGCGTGCCGGCCGCTACTCTCTTCACACAGCCGTCCAGGCAGCTCAGGAGATGGGCGTCACTGCCGTTGAGGAGGAGCGTTTCGACCTCAATGTGGTCTCCGGACTCACAAATATGATCAGACAGAACCATGCTACCGACATTGTCATCGGTTTCCACCGAAAAGCCAATATTGTTGATTCCTTTTTCGGCCAGATGGTAGATACTCTCCTGCAAGAGACTCTCAAGATGGTGGTGATGTCGCGATGCTTCATCCCAATTTCTACGGTAAGCCGCATTGTGGTGGTGGCTGGCGTAAAAGCACAATTCGAGACCGGCTTCCACGATTGGGTGGCCCGAGTCGGAAACCTCGCCCAGCAGCTTGCTTGCAAAGTGATATTCATTGTCTCTTCAGAGACATCAAAATACATAGAAGACATAATCACCAACGATGGATACGGCATCCGCCGCATATATCAGGAGATGACAGAATGGGACGATTTCATTCTCCTATCCGGCGAAGTAGGTCCTGAAGACCTGCTGGTGATCATCGGTGCCAGAAAAGGGTCGATTTCCTACAGCTCCTCGCAAGAAGAGATCCCCGAATTCCTCTCCAAAAACTTTTCTGCCCACAATCTGATGGTAATCTATCCCGAACAGTTCAACGGATAGTCCCTCCCCGGAAATCTCTGATATCTCTAATGTCTCTGATAAAAACTTAAACTCACATCAATGCAAATTTTAGAATACATATCTTCCGAACTGTCATCCCTCGACGTCAACCTCGTCAACGCCACTTTCCGCCTAATTCTCGCCCTTCTTTTGGGAGCAATCGTCGGTACGGAAAGAAAGCACAAAGGGCAAGTGGCAGGCATACGTACATTTGCCCTGATATCCATGGGAGCCTGCCTTTCTATGCTCCTCTCCATTTATGTGCCCCAGGAATACATGGGACTCAAAAATGGCGACCCGGGGCGTATCGCCGCTCAAGTCATAACCGGCATTGGTTTCCTTGGTGGCGGAGCTATGATCCAACAGCGCGGAGTCGTACGCGGACTGACCACTGCCGCCGGAATTTGGATTACTGCCATCATCGGTATGGCTGTGGGTGTCGGTATGTATATGGCTTCGATCATTTGCACTCTTTTGATTTTCTTGGTAATAGTCGGATTCAACCGCTTTGAGCATCTTATCCACATCGGGCAAGAGACTAAGGTGATTTCAATCCGAAGCAAGGGCATACTTCGCAATATCGACGACTATGAGAAGCTGCTACGCGATGAAGGAGTGCATATATCCAATTTCTTCATAGAGCAGAACTTCGAGAATGACTATACCGAGGTTAACCTCGTTGTCCTCGTCCGCTCTTCCAAAAAACTTATGGGGGCTATCAACCGCCTTGGTGAGACCCATGATACACTTTCGATCACACTTTCAAATCAGATAGACCTATGATGCCTCAGATGATTCAGGAGACCACTACCGATCTCCAGCAAACGATCTACACAGAACTCAACCCCGATGCCGCTAAGGATTCCGGTCATAGCTCGGAAGACAATACAAACGGATTGATCCTCGATCTTGCCTGGATTCTCGTGCTTGCTGCGATCGCAACCCTCGTGTTTAAGAAACTAAAGCAGCCGGTAGTGCTCGGCTACATCCTCGCCGGGTTCCTCGCTTCTCCAAACTTTACCTATCTCCCTTCCATCTCAAACCTCGAGAATATCGAGATTTGGGCAGATCTTGGTATTGTGGTCCTCATGTTCTCCCTCGGCTTGGAGTTCTCCTTCAAGAAACTCATGAATTCCGGCTCATCAGCTATCATAACGGCTTTGATTATCATTGTCGGCATGACTTTGGCGGGGTTTGGGGTAGGATATATGCTGCATCTTAACACTATCAATTGTATCTTCCTCGGCGGTATGATATCAATGTCATCCACCACTATTATCCTAAAGGCTTTCACCGATCTCGGACTCAAGCAGCAGAAGTTCGCTTCCATGGTGCTTGCGGTGCTGATTATTGAAGACCTCTTCGCCGTCCTTATGCTTGTGCTTCTTTCTTCAATTGCGATGGGTGATGTCCAAGGCTCCGAACTGGTGTTCAGTATCGCGAAGCTCTGCTTCTTCCTCATCATATGGTTTGTAGTGGGAGTATATGTGCTTCCCTCATTCCTTGAAAAATTCAGTTCCTTCCTCAATTCTGAAACTCTTCTTGTAGTCTCGATGGGGCTCTGTTTCTCAATGGCTGCATTTTCAGTGATGTGTGGTTTCTCTCTCGAACTCGGTGCTTTCGTGATGGGTTCTATCCTTGCCGGAACAGTCTTCGCTGAGCGTATGGAGCATGTCATAGCACCTGTCAAAGACCTCTTCGGGGCTGTATTCTTCATATCCGTGGGTATGATGGTGCAACCCTCCGTGATTGCTACCTACTATCCGCAGATCCTTTTGCTCGCGGTAGTGGTGATTGTCGGTATGATTATCTTCGGCACAATCGGTATGCTCGTGACTGGCCAGACGCTGCAAGTCGCAATCAAGAGCGGTTTCTCGCTGACGCAGATAGGTGAGTTCTCCTTCATCATTGCCTCGCTTGGTATGGGTCTCGGTGTCCTGGATGCCTCTCTTTACCCAATCATCGTGGCAGTCTCAGTGATCACTATCTTCACAACTCCATATTTCATCAAACTCTCCACGCCGGCATATAGTTTTGTGGAGAAGCACCTCCCTGAAAAACTCAAGTTCCTCATCACTCGATATTCATCCCAAGTGGTCGACACGAATGAGACCCGCCGCTTATGGCAGGAGATTCTCGGACGCTACATCTGGAGGATTGTGCTATATTCGGTGATTCTGATTGCTATTATTTTTGCTTGCCGCCAGTTGCTGTTCCCATTGATGGAAAGCCTTATTCCGAAATGGGGTCATTTCCTTGCTACAGCTATATCCCTCGTTATTATGTCCCCTTTTCTTACGGCCCTTTCTTTTACTACAATCAAGTCCGACCATAAGATGAGGCTTCACTCTACGGCTTCTTTCTATGAGGTCCCTCTGATCGCAATGAGCGTGATTCGCTACCTTTTGGCGCTCTTATTTGTAGTCTATTTCCTTACTGTATGCTACTCTTCATGGGTAGGTTGGATTGGTGGCACAATATGCTTTGTCCTTATGGTGGCTTTCGCTTCATCTAAGCTTTTGAAAAGCTTCAAGAAAATGGAGAAGAAGTTTATGAATAATCTCAACAACCGAGAAAATGCCCGCAGCGGCGCCAACAATAATCTTGTGAGCGATCTCCATCAGGCATATCTCGACATCAAGCCACAGTGTCGTTTTGCAGGCGACAAATTGATGGATTCCGGTCTTAGAAGAGATTTTGGGGTTAGCGTCTCCAGCATACGACGCGGCGATGAATTCATCCCTCTCCCTACAGGCGACACTCGAATCTTCCCGGGTGATACCCTTGGAGTGATTGGTACTGACAGCCAGATAAAGCGCCTTAACGATGAAATCGACAAAGTGAGCCAGAAGAAGGACTCACTGAAACATCCCGACATAGAGCTGAAGAGTATCCTTCTGACTCAAAACTCTCCGATTATCGACCGTCCGCTCTATGAGACTGATCTCCGCAACGATTACTTCTGTATGGTCATCTCTGTGC
>CAMWLX010000113.1 GCA_947175225.1 uncultured Porphyromonadaceae bacterium | reverse complement strand
ATAAGACTGACTGTATGCTACAAAGTCTTCTTCTACAAGATTGTTAAGTTCAGCTTCCCCATTCTCTAATTTCATAATTTGGATCTTTTTGCAAATTTAACAATAAAATTTATATTATCCTATTTTTCTTGCAAAATATTTGATCTATTGATATTAATTTTTGTTCTTATTCTAAAGAAGTTGTTTAACCTTATTTTTTTATTAATTAAAGTCATGCGACGAATACATCAAATTCGCTATGCTTACCGAAATCACTAAGTTCGGCAAGGTTTCCGTGTTCAGCGGAATCAACAACCTCCGCGATATCTCAATGCTTCCCAAATACAATGGTATCTGTGGCATCACGGACAAGGAATTCCATGAATACTTTAGTGACTCCATCGCTCGGTTTGCAGAAGAAAACTGTATTTCTTCTAAAGAGACATGGGAAATCTTCAAGACAATGTATGAAGGCTATCATTTCGCTGATGCCAAGGAATTTGTGTATAATCCCTTCAGCGTGCTCAATGCCTTCAAAGATGGTCGTATTGGCAGCTACTGGTACATGAGTGGCTCTCCTTCCTATCTTATAAAATTGATTGAGAAGCATTCTTACAGGCTCAACGACCTTGAAGGAGCCGTTAGAAGTGAGATCGAACTCAGCGATATAGCAAACTTTGACGATGACATCGTTCCATTGCTATATCAGTCAGGTTATCTTACAATAAAAGAAGCGCTTCCCAGCTTGGGATTTGGCAGTGGCACAATGGAATATGTTCTTGGGTTTCCCAACAATGAAGTAAATGCCGCTTTCTGGGAATCGCTCTCTAAACGCTTCTTCCGTAGAATTAACGGAGGTTCTGCCTTCAATCTCCGTAATACGCAATACCATTCGAGGCAGACTCAAGGACTGTCTTTCTGATAGGCGCCAACTTCCTCACCAAAACAAGAACCCTCGACTACTGGATCATCCGCAAATTCAAATAGAACAATCTTATTTCTATAATTCTGCTCTGAATTTTGAGGGAAGAATACCATATTTCTCCTTAAAGGTAGATGAAAAATATTTAGCGGATGAAAACCCGGTACGCATTGCGACTTCCACTATGGGTAAATCTGTTTCTTTTAGAAGACGACATGCCGCCTCAAGCCGGACATTTCTGATATATACCGATGGAGACAATCCAAAAACACTTTGCATTTTCCTATACAAATTGGTACGATCCATTGCCATCATTCCACTAAGTGAAGCCACATTGAGCGTTTCATCATCAAGATGTCCGAATATGATATTATTCAACCGATTCTCAAAATCAATATCTTGTGATGATGGGGTATCTTCAGAAGAAATAGACACTTCTTCTTTTACTTTATTTATCAGAGTGTCGCAATGATTTAACACCGACAAACTTCCACTTACATCCTCTTCAACACGCACTTTTTCAGACGGCAACGTGTCTATGGCTACTCTCTTCTTTCTTTTCAGATATACTGATATCACAAAAAATATAGAAAGTATGAATATTAATCCCAATATCCACCATAATATAGATAGTCTTGAGGCATCTGAAGATTCTTGAAGTTTTCCCACTAATTTGGATGGGAAATCATATTTTACATAATCACTATCGCATAGATCCTTAGGATTTAAAGAAGAATGTCCTCCCGGATAAGCTACCTTGAGGAGACCACATGAATCCAATGTCATTGACTGGGAAATGAATTCTTTTCCTTCCAAATCAAGACCATCAAGAATACCTGTATGAATAATCTCAAACCTTTTTTCAGGAAGATACCTTAGCCTTGACAGACTTGTAGTTGTAGCAAACCAAACATCACCTATACTATCGGAGTCACCTATATTACGAGGAATATCTGCTATTACACTCTGTACATTACTGTGTGGAAGTCCATATTTTTCATCAATGACTCCAAACAACCGATCATTTTCATCTATAACATAAAGTCCTTTTCTTGTAGCCAGAAATACAAAACCTGTTGCAATATCCTCCACACTTGAATTTACTGATCCATCTGCATACTTCAAGCCATTTTTATGACATCTCTCGGTAGGATAATATCCAGTTTTTGGTAGCCTTTCAGGAGTTTTATTATTTTTAACTAAAAGAAGACGTCTTGGATTTATATACCGAAGACCATCATTGATAGTTCCTATCCAAATACCATCATTTTGATCCCGTAATACACAGCTGACCTCTCCTTTTATTTCATCAAAACCATAGATAATATTTTCATCATTATCAATAATAAAATCATTGACGATTTCATTTAAGTGCCTCATACTCCAACTACCATCCAAAGGATCGAGCACCGCTATTAATCCTTTGTCATTATTTCCCGGGACATAAAATGATAGCCACAACCTTCCATTATGCCACTTAATACCTGAATTTATCAGCCTCCAGTTCTCACCGGTCAGTGGAAGGCACGCCATATACTCTATCATACCCGAATCCCGACTCACTACACAGACCTTTCCGTCTCCATATAACAAATATATTTTTCCATCTTTTACAGACAGCCAAAACGGCATATCTTTACCTATCGATGCAAGGCTCAGGCATTTCTGATTTGTATCATTTTGCACATGAGCAAGATTATTATCCTGATCTATAATCCAGACATCGCCTGCCTCATCTACATACAATCCTCGAATTTTTAAGCCACAGATCTTACTTATTACACCCATAGTAATATCTTCTCCAGTTGTGACATCAAAAACATTCACTCTTGATTTTTTATCATTTCTCGTTGAAGGTGTCTTTAACCATAACCTCCCATCATTATCTTGAGAAACAATTCTATTCTTTCCTATGGTCTCTATTTCAAACCCATTCTCATACTCTACAGGTACTGAATTGAATGTAATTCCGTCATAAAAAGCCAAGTAGCCTGGTGTCAGCACTGCAAGTCTTCCATCAGAAAGGGAATATAGACCTCTCACTCTACTCTCCGGCAAACCATGACGAATATCAATAGAAATCATGGAATCGACATGACATACATTCTCTACAGCCAATATGTCAATACTGGCTAAAAACAATATCAGCAGGATGATGATTTGTCTCATTACGCACATATATCTCCATTTAAATTCATTCAGGCGACTGCAAAATTACAAAAAAATACCATATATGTTGCGTTATGGAGTCCAAAAATGTTGCAACGTTCAAATTTTTATGAAAATCAACATTTTTCAACTGTATTTGCAACTCAGTACTCCATCTATGAGAAAAACTCATTTTAACTTTGCATACGAACGCTAATATAATTTAATGATATCATGAAAATATCTAATAGAATTTGTGTTTGTATGTTACTCCTGGCAGCAACAACAACCAAAGCTGATACTCCAATATTATTTTTCGACCGACCGGCTGACTATTTCGAAGAGACATTCGTCATAGGAAATGGCACACAAGGTGGAATCATTTACGGTAATCCTTCAAAAGAAAGAATATCCCTTAATGATATCACATTCTGGACAGGAGAGCCGGATACAGCCGTCTATTCTCCCGGCGCATATAAGTATATTCCGGATATTCGCGCTGCTCTTGACGATGGCAACTATGACCTCGCAGAGGAACTTCAACAAAAGGTGCAGGGACATTACTCCGCAAACTATCAGCCAATAGGTACCCTCCTTATCGACTTTGCTGATAAAAGCGAGGCAAGAGACTACGTCAGATGTCTTAATCTTGCGGATGCAACTGCTAATGTCAATTATACAAAAGGCTGCAACGAAATAACGACTGAATACATTGCTTCCGCTCCCGACAGCGTAATCGCTATCAAGATTTCTGCTACTCAACCTATTGACTTCAATATTTCTTTTGAATCGCCGATTAAGAACTGCCTGACTCAAGCTTCGGAAAATGGAATCATCGCTGAGGGATATGCAGCATACTTTTCACTCCCTAAATACTTAAAAATACCCCAGGAAGAAAAAATGCGATATGACCCAAACCGTGGCATAAAGTTTCGCACGGAAATTCGGGCAATCGCCTCGGGAGCCGATATAATACATGATGACAATGGTTCTTTAACCGTCAAGAAAGCAAGAGAGACTACAATTATTATAGCTATAGCTACAAATTTCAATGGGTCGCACTTGAATACTGACACTTATGGGATGGATTTCCGGACAATCGCAAGCAGAAGAGCATCCAGCGCAGCGTCCAAGACTTTTGATCAGTTAAGAAAAGATCATATTGCCGACTATTCTTCTTTCTTCTCTCGAGTGAATATCGATCTTGGTAAATCTGAACCTTCATTGCGCGTGCTCCCTACAGACACTCGACTTAAAAACTATAGTGACAATCGTGCTTATGATCCCGACTTGGAGGAACTATATTTCGATTATGGACGATATCTGCTTATATCCTGTTCAAGAACAAAATGCGTTCCTGCTAACCTTCAAGGACTATGGAATGAATATATGCTCCCACCTTGGAGTTCTAACTATACAACCAACATAAATCTGGAAGAAAACTATTGGCCTGCCGAAGTAACAAATCTAAGCGAGATGCACATGCCTCTGCTCACATTTATAAGACAATTGCCGCGGACAGGAAAAGAAACTGCTCGTGAATATTATGGTGTAAATCGCGGATGGTGTTTGGGTCAAAACTCCGATATTTGGGCTATTACTAATCCTGTAGGACTTAACAGTGGAGCACCACTATGGGCAAACTGGAATATGGGAGGAGCATGGCTGGCTACACATATCTGGGAACACTATCTCTTTACCCGTGATGAGGATTTCCTAAAAGAATACTACCCTACCCTAAAGGGTGCGGCAGAATTCTGTCTTGATTGGATGATAGAAGATAAAGACGGCAGACTCATAACCTCACCTTCTACCTCTCCTGAGAACTATTTCATCGCACCTAACGGAAAACCAATAGCAACTTCTGCCGGAGCTGTAGGGGAATTGGCTATTATCAGGCAGTGTCTATCCGACACCAAGAATGCTGCCAAAGTTCTTGGGACTGACTCTGAATTTGTGGATGAGATAGACTCGGCTCTTTCAAAAATAGCTCCGTATAAGATAGGAAGCTCAGGGCAACTTCAGGAATGGGCATGTGACTTCAAGGAGCAAGATCCTAAGCATAGACATCAGGCACATCTTTATGGTCTTTATCCAGGACATCATATAACATTGTCAGAGACACCTGAACTCGCTAAAGCGGCTGCTAAAACATTAGAAATAAAAGGAGAAAACACTACAGGGTGGAGTGCAGCCTGGCGTGTAAATCTTTTAGCTCGCCTTGCCGAATCCCAAAAAGCTTATGCTATGTTGCGCCGACTATTGAAATATGTGACCCCTGACAAATATAACGGACCGGACAAAAGGAGAGGTGGAGGCACTTATCCTAATCTTCTTGACGCCCACACCCCGTTTCAGATTGACGGCAACTTCGGAGGGACAGCAGGAATTACAGAGATGCTACTTCAATCTTCACCGACCGACATTACTTTACTTCCGGCTCTACCGGAGCAATGGAAAGATGGTAGTTTCTCAGGACTCCGCACACGATGTGGTGTGGCAATAGACGCAGAATGGCATTCAGGTAAAGTTAAGACAATCCGGTTATATCCAATTTCAGACGGAGATATTTCACTACGTGCTAACGGAAACGTTATGCCGGTAAAACTCCAATCAGGAAAAACGATCATATTGGAGCTTTAATCAATATATAAAACTCAATAGACTAAAAAATAATATTCAATCGTTCTTTTTAAGAGGCGTATAAAAAACTAAGATCAGAAACTATGAAGATATTAAAACTTTTACCAAAGTTTATACTAAGCATTTTTGCTGTGTTTTGCGCAAGCAATGCAATATTTGGCATCAAGACTGCTCCTGAAAAGGCTTCTTTACCCTATAATCCATTTGGCAATCCTCTGATTCCGGATTTATGCGCCGACCCGAGTATCATTGAAGTGGACGGCACATTTTATTGCTACGTTACCACTGACGGATACGGACAGGGACTCGAAACCTCCGGTCCTCCAGTTATGTGGAAATCAAAAGACTTTGTGAACTGGAGCTTCGACGGCACATACTTCCCTCAGGCTGAAAAAGAAAAATACTGGGCTCCAAGCGCACCGGTTAAACACAATGGGAAATGGTACATATACCCTACCATTAACGGATATATGTATCCTGCATCCTCTGATTCTCCTGACGGACCATTCTCTCTCGCTAAAGGCTCTGACTTCACTTTGAAAAATCGACTTTGGGAAAAAGACAGTGTCTGTGCCATTGACGCCGAGGCTTTCATCGACGACAATGGTGAGAGGTATATCGTCTGGGGCTTACGCAATTTCGCTCGTATGAAAGATGACATGGTGACTATTGATTCGATAGCTACGGTCGAAACAAGAAAGAAATCTTATACTGAAGGTCCAATTTTCTTCAAACGAAAAGGAATATACTATTATCTCTATACTATAATGGCTCTTGAAAAATATGAATACTATTATCAAATAAGCCATGAATCCCCTCTTGGACCATATATTACACCCGAACAAGACATAGTATGCACTACGGATGCAGATGCAGGAGTGTTCGGCCCGGGCCACGGATGTGTTTTCAATCCGGCTGGTACAGACGACTATTATCTTGTTTTCCTCGAATTCAGCCGCAACAGTACCGACAGACAAATATACGTAGGGAAACTCGAGTTTAATGACGATGGAACGATAAAACCGATGAAAATGTCGCTCAACGGCATCGGCGCACTACGTCCTGTCAAGATAAAAGATAAGATCAAGCCTATAAGCATCACTGCTTCATCGGAGACCTCACCCCATGAAGTCCCTTATAAGCTTGACAACAGATGCCGCCGCACTGAATATTTCGTCGCAGGTTTCGCCGCCGATGAATCAAACGGCTCAAGATGGATGGCAGACTCCTTGGATTCTGAAAAATGGCTATGCCTTGACTTAGGCGAGTCAAAGCCTATCGGAGAGAGTGAGATATTTTTTGTCCGACCTACCGCAGGGCATACATACAGATTGGAAGGCTCCAACGATGGCAAAACATGGATGCAATGCGGAGGCAGCGAAGAAAAAAGAAAGATGTCGCCCCGAAGAGACACAATAAATAAGGCCTTCAGATACCTACGGGTGAAGGTAACCGACGGTGTGCCAGGAGTATGGGAATGGAACATTACAAAACCTGAGACAAAAGTCTTCGAAGGAGCTTCTTGGATAGCGATGGAAAAAGACTCTACTCTTCTTTTTCCGTATATTCATCTGCTAAAGGCAAACTCGGAAGAGGCAAAATCACTGAAAGAATATGCTCTTCCGGTGTTTAAGAAATCTGTAAGCATCAACGGAAAGAAATTGAAAAAGGCCACTGCAAATATTTGTGGACTTGGGCAATACGAACTCTTTATCAATGGTAAAAAAGCCGACGGACATTTTCTGAGTCCCGGATGGACCAAATATGACCGTTCGCTCATGTATAATACCATAGACATTACGGAACTCCTTAAAGGTAAGAAAAATGCCGACTTGAAGGTAATGCTTGGCAACGGTATGTATAATATTCCTGTCAAAGGTTATCATAAAATGGCGGGTTCATGCGGTGCTCCCAAAATGATATTCGCTCTCGACTTAGAATACGCCGACGGCACCAAGGACCGGATAGTAAGCGATCAGAACTGGACTGTGGAAGAAAGTCCGATTAGGTTTTCAAGCATATATGCCGGAGAATGGATGGATGCCGGATATAAGGGAGATTCAAAAAACGCCATAGTAACAGCTCCTGCTTTTGATGTCCCATTTGTTGCTCAACCTGAACACACCTTGATTAAAACAGTTTGTGAATACCCCTCTGTCAAAGTCGACAGTATTACGTATGATTTTGGAAAAAATAGCTCAGGAATCGTGAGGTTGAAGGTAATAGGAGAAAAAGGAAAAAGCATCATATTGCGTCCGGGGGAAATAATGAAGGATGGGAAGTTATCTCAACGTAGCCAGCCCGGATATCAATGGAAATATACCCTTTCCGGCGACCCTGATGGGGAGATCTGGCAACCGCAATTCACATACGCCGGTTTCCGTTATGTGGAGGTAATTCCTGACGATGGTGTCGAACTGCTCGAACTGACCGGACTTCATACATCTACCGACGTTGAGGAGACAGGCTCTTTCGAATGTTCAGATACTCTTTTCAACAAAATACACTCTCTCATTGACCAAGCTATCAGAAGCAATATGGTCAGCATAACCACTGACTGCCCTACCCGAGAAAAACTCGGATGGCAGGAACAGAACCACCTCATGGCTCATTCCATAATGTACCGCTATGATGTCAGGGAACTTTTCAATAAGATAGTCAATGATCTCGCTGAATCCCAACATACTGACGGTGCCATTCCTACGATTGCTCCTGAATATACAGTATTCGAGAAAGACAGTGGTTTTGAAGACACTCCGGAATGGGGTGCTTCTTTTATACTGCTTCCATGGTACATTTATCGCTGGTATGGAGACGACTCGGCGATGAAGAAGCATTATGACAATATGAAGCTTTATATATCCTACCTTGGGTCAAGATCAAAAGACAATATCCTCGACTATGGTCTTGGCGACTGGTTTGATATTGGTCCTGCCAAACCGGGGAAAGCACAGCTCACAAGCGTTGCCCTTTCAGCAACGGCGATGTACTATTATGAGCTACTTACAATGAATAAAATTGCCTCTATACTTGGAAAGAATGCTGATGCAAGGGAGTTTGCCGCGCTTGCTGAAGGGGTGGCAAAAGCGTTTAACGACAGATTCATGACAGATGCTGAAAAAGTATTTGAAAACGGAAGCCAGACCGGTCTCTCTATGGCACTATATACCGGACTCGCTGAAAAAGGAGGAGTCGCCAAGGAAACATACGAGGCACTGATATCTGACATTGAAAAACGTGGATACTCCCTTACTTCGGGAGATATAGGTTACAGATACCTGGTTCGGACTCTTGCTGATAATGGAGGTGATGAGATTCTTTACAAAATGAACCATAACGATTCACTGCCAAGTTATGCTTACCAGCTTAAGAAAGGCGCAACTGCCTTGACCGAAAGCTGGCAGGCATACGATGAAGTGTCGAACAATCACCTAATGCTTGGACATCTGATGGAATGGCTATATGGCGGAATAGGTGGAATACGTCAGGCTGAGGGATCAACAGGTTGGGATAATGTTGTAATTGATCCGAAGATGGTTGGAGACATAACATGGGCAAATACATCTTTAAAGACACCTCACGGCAAAGTTGAATGCAAGTGGCAAAGGAGCAATGACAGCAAAAAATGGCTTCTCAAAATTACGATTCCCCAAAATACCACTGCACAAGTACACTTACCAAACGGAAAAATTGAGAATGTAGGACCCGGTTCCTACAAGTTTCATCAATAACC
>CAMWLX010000112.1 GCA_947175225.1 uncultured Porphyromonadaceae bacterium | reverse complement strand
CCGTCGCGCAGCGTGGTGTCAAAAATAAAAAGTCTGTCGCTCATATATAAATGTAGAAACTTTGTGAGAGGCCTTTGGGCAGGGTAGCAGCGTTGTGAAGGTTGCCATCTGCGTGGCCTATGAGCCACAAAGTTACAAAAATTTTGAAAATTCTTAAAATTCCGAGCTGAAATAATTGTGTGAACCAAATATATTGCTTAACTTTGCACTCAGAAACAAAAAACCTATCTACATACCCCCGATGATACAGACGATACAAAAACGCGATGGCCGCATTGTCGGCTATAATGAAGAAAAGATAAAAGCCGCCATTCGCAAGGCAATGCTTGCGACTTCTGCAGGCGAAGACGAGTCTCTTATTCAGCGAATCACTGACCGAATCGGTATGACCGGTAAGGAAAGTATGACGGTAGAAGACATCCAAGATCGTGTAGAATTCGAACTCATGAAGTCTGCACGCAAGGATGTAGCAAAAAAATATATAGCCTACCGCGACCAACGCTCTATCGCTCGTCAAGCCAAGACTCGCGATATCTTCCTTGAAATCATCGAGACAAAAAACAACGACATAACTCGTGAAAATGCAAATATGAATGCCGACACTCCAGCCGGCATGATGATGAAATTTGCATCTGAAACCACCAAACCATTCGTTGACGACTATCTGCTTAGTCCGGATGTGAAGTTAGCGGTCAACAACAACTATCTCCACATTCATGACAAGGACTACTACCCTACTAAGAGCCTCACTTGTGTGCAGCATCCCCTCGACCATCTTCTTAAAAATGGCTATGTAGCAGGACACGCTGAAAGCCGGGCCCCAAAACGAATCGAGACTGCCGGAGTAATAGCTTGTATCTCGCTTGAGACAGCCCAGAATGAAATGCACGGAGGTCAAGCCATCCCTGCTTTCGACTTTTACCTTGCTCCTTTTGTCCGCATTTCATTTAAAGAAGAAATTAAGGTCCTTGAATCTTTGACGGGGAAAGATCTTTCAAAATTCTATGAAGTTCCGATTGAAGATTACATCAAGAAAGATCTTGAGGGTCTTGAAGGGGATGAGCGGCTGCTTCAGCATGCAATCAATCGCACCGTAGGGCGTGTCCACCAGTCTATGGAAGCCTTCATCCACAACATGAATACCATCCACTCCCGAGGTGGCAATCAAGTTGTGTTCAGTTCCATCAATTATGGCACTGATACATCAGCCGAGGGTCGATGCGTGATACGTGAGATTCTGAATTGTACTTATGAAGGTGTAGGAAATGGTGCCACAGCAATCTTCCCTATCCAGATATGGAAGAAGAAGAAAGGAGTAAGTTATCTGCCGGAAGATCCTAACTACGACCTTTATCGCCTTGCTTGCAAGGTGGCAGCAAAACGTTTCTTCCCCAACTTCCTCAATCTTGACGCCACTTATAATCAGCATGAATTATGGAGAGAGAATGATCCGCGAAGATTTGAATATGAAGTAGCTACTATGGGATGCCGTACGAGGGTCTTTGAAAACCGATTTGGAAAAAAGACATCCATCGGAAGGGGAAACCTCTCATTTTCCACTATCAATATAGTTCGTCTTGCCATAGAATGCATGAGTATTCAAGATGAGAAAGAACGCATTGAACGCTTTTTCGAGAATCTTGATAGTATTCTTGAAATTACTGCCAAGCAACTTGACGACAGATTTCAATTTCAAAAGACAGCTCTTGCAAAGCAATTCCCGCTCGTCATGAGCACCCTTTGGAATGGCGCAGAGTTACTTGGCCCGAATGATACTATCGAAAGTGTCATAAATCAGGGCACACTTGGCATTGGTTTCATAGGTTTGGCTGAGTGTCTGATTGCGCTTACAGGCAGACATCACGGAGAGAGCGAGAAGGCACAGGAGCTTGGTCTTAAAATCGTTGGATATATGCGTGATAAGGCTAATGAGTTTTGCGACCGATATGGCCATAACTATTCTGTCATAGCGACTCCGGCGGAAGGCCTCAGCGGCAAATTCACAAAGCGTGATCGCGCCACTTTCGGCGTAATCGAGGGAATTACTGATAAGGATTATTACACAAACTCAAATCATGTCCCTGTATACTATCATTGCTCTCCAAGACACAAAGCAAAGATAGAGGCTCCCTACCATGAGATGACACGTGGAGGCCACATATTTTATGTGGAAATAGACGGGGATGCCACCCATAATGAAGAGTGCATAATGCAGATAGTCGATATGATGGACAAATATAACATGGGCTATGGCTCGGTCAATCATAATCGCAATCACTGCCCAAATTGTGGATATGAGAACGCAGACATGGAAATGAAGAAATGTCCCAAGTGCGGAACAAACTTCGAGACCATACAGCGTATTACCGGCTACCTTGTTGGCACCACGGAACGCTGGAATTCAGGCAAGCTCGCTGAGCTGAAAGACCGCATCGTCCATAAATAATTGTTTATCGAGTTTTATTGTGTACAGGGTTCTTGACATCATTAAAGGCACTACAGTTGACGGTCCGGGTTTCCGAACCGCCATCTATTTTGCAGGTTGCAGCCACCAATGCCCCGGTTGCCACAATCCCCAATCTTGGGATTTCAACGGAGGAAAAGAAATGTCGTTGGAAGATCTGATGGAGATAATTGAGGAAGAAGACTTCGATGTGACTCTGACCGGAGGCGATCCATTGTATAAACCCGGATCCATTGCCATTCTCGCAAAAGCCATCAAAGAATCCGGCCATACAGTATGGCTCTACACGGGCTTTACAATAGAAGAAATCCTTGCCTCACCATCCCTCTCAATCCCACTCCCCTACATCGATACAATCGTAGAAGGCCCTTTCATCCAATCTCTTCGCGATCCCGACCTTCCCTTTCGCGGAAGCTCCAATCAACGTATCATCCATAACCCATATTCATTGTAATTTTTATAATTCGTAAGTTATTCAATTTTTGTTCTTCGTAGAAAAATCACATCATACTCTCAAATGTTGGCACGAATTTTGTAGAAGTCAATATAATTTTGTAATTTTGTAGTCTAAAAATATATTTTGAATATGGGATTTTTCAAAAAACTTTTTTCGAGAGAGAAGAAGGAGCAACTCGATTCCGGCCTCGAAAAGACTAAAAAAGGAGTATGGGACAAGATTACTCGCGCTGTTGCAGGTAAATCTAAAGTTGACGATGAAGTCCTCGACAATCTCGAGGAAGCTTTTGTCACTTCCGATGTGGGCGTAGACACAACGCTCAAAATCATCCAACGTCTTGAAGAGCGTGTCGCCCGAGACAAATACGTAAGTTCTTCTGAACTTAACGATATTCTTTGCGATGAGATTTCCCAATTGCTTTCTCGTCCTGATACCGAACCTGACCTTGGAGACTTTGAAGTCCCTGCCGACAAAAAGCCATACGTCATAATGGTGGTAGGTGTAAATGGTGTAGGCAAAACCACTACTATTGGTAAACTTGCCTACCAATATAAAGCTGCCGGTAATAAAGTTATCCTCGGAGCAGCCGACACTTTCCGCGCAGCTGCTATCGAGCAACTTGACATCTGGGGCGAACGTGCCGGAGTTCCTGTCATCAAGCAGAAGATGGGAAGCGATCCGGCGGCCGTAGCATTCGACACTCTCAGCAGCGCAAAAGCGCAGAACGCTGACGTGGTCATAATCGACACTGCAGGACGCCTTCACAATAAAAAAGGTCTGATGGACGAACTTTCTAAGGTGAAGAAAGTGATGCAGAAGGTGATTCCAGATGCTCCTCACGAGGTTCTTCTTGTTCTTGACGGAAGCACAGGACAAAATGCTTACGAACAGGCAAAACAGTTTGTTGCGGCTACCGAAGTCAATGCTCTTGCAGTCACCAAACTCGATGGCACTGCAAAAGGGGGCGTAGTTATCGGTATCAGCGACCAATTTAACATCCCGGTGAAATACATCGGAATTGGCGAAAAAATGGAAGATCTCCAGATATTCCATAGCGACGAATTTGTCAGGTCGCTCTTCGGAAACGCAACTAAAAAATAAGCCCACTCCTTCAATGAAAAAAGGACTTATAGATGTCATATCTCTTGGGTGCAGTAAAAACCTCATTGACAGTGAACGACTA
Source organism: uncultured Porphyromonadaceae bacterium (assembly GCA_947175225.1). Taxonomy (GTDB): domain Bacteria; phylum Bacteroidota; class Bacteroidia; order Bacteroidales; family Muribaculaceae; genus Lepagella. The sequence continues at coordinate 5,352 of CAMWLX010000112.1, read as the reverse complement.
CTCCGTAGACTCTCTGCTAAAGGCTATAATGTGCGTCATGATGCAGAAGATCCTAATGGTGAGTGGGTGGTGGTCAACACTTGCGGCTTCATTCAAGACGCAAAAGAAGAATCTATTGACCTAATTCTCCAACTTGGAAACCAAAAGAAACGTCGGAAAATCGGAAAACTCGTAGTCATGGGTTGTCTTTCCCAAAGATATATGGACGACTTGAAAGCAGAGATTCCTGAAGTAGATATTTGGTATGGCAAATACGACTGGAAGGACTTCATTGAGAATCTCCCGGATAAGTCTGATGAAACCTCAAATCGTCCGAAAGATTGGGAACGCACTCTGACTACTCCTCCTCACAGCACATACCTGAAAATTTCAGAAGGATGCAACCGCTTCTGCTCATTTTGCGCAATTCCTATTATTACGGGCCACCACACTTCCCGCCCTATTGAAGAAATATTGGAAGAGACAAAGGATCTTGTAAGGAAAGGAGTTAAGGAATTTAACATCATTGCGCAAGACCTCAGTAGTTATGGTACGGATCTATACGGTAGCCAACGCCTTCCCGAACTTATCGATCGTATGGCTGAAATAGAGGGGGTTGAGTGGATTCGTCTTCACTACGCATACCCATCCGATTTCCCCATGGAGCTTCTTGATGTCATGGCTCGCCATGACAATGTGTGCAAATATATTGATATTGCCCTGCAGCATATCTCAGACAAGGTTCTCGACAATATGCACCGCCATATCAATGGGGAAGAAACTCGGAGTCTTCTGGCAGAAATGCGACGTAGAGTTCCTGATCTCAAAATCCGCACCACACTTATGGTCGGATATCCGGGTGAAGGTGAACAGGAATTTGAACAGCTTCTCGATTTTGTGGAAGAACAGCGATTCGAACGCATGGGTGCGTTTGCTTACAGCGAAGAAGACGATACATGGGCTGCAAAAAACCTTGATGATAATATCTCTGATGACGAAAAACAAAATCGCCTCGATCGTCTGATGGAACTCCAACATGAGATAGCCTATCAGAATAATATCGAGATGATCGGACGTACAGTAAAGGTTCTCGTCGACAGAATAGAAGGGACTACTCGCATAGGGCGTACTCAATGGGACTCCCCGGAAGTGGATCCGGAAATATATGTAGAGGGTTCAAACGCTGAACCCGGAGAATTCATAAACGTTAAAATTACTAAGGCTGAGCCTTTTGAATTGTTCGGTGAACTGGTTTAAATATAGACTTCCCAATTCAACTGACATAGTCAGCGGAGCATCCCATACCCTTGTTAAAGGTTTCGGGAAAGGCTTCGTTGTCGCTCCGTTTTTGAATCCTGAGAAGTTTCTTCTCAACATCCCATTTGACTTTATTCCTGAGTCACACGACATAAAAGCCATAAATTCCTCCTTGCCTCTTTCTACTCCTAAATCTGATTATCAACTTGAAATCAAGGCGATAAAAGATAAATTGGATGGCAATCGCGGAAAGATCGTGGCAGCAAGAGTCATCAGGCTTGACATATCGATTGACCTAAACGCTACTTTCGATTCACTCTGTCAATCTTATCCGAATGCCTTTGTTTTTTCCTTTTCCACATCTGAAACCGGAACTTGGATTGGAGCCTCGCCTGAGCTCTTGCTTCGTAAGGATAAAGAATTCCTCACGACAATGGCACTTGCAGGGACTCGTCCATGTTCTGATATTGACGAACAGTGGGATGAAAAAAACTTAGATGAGCAGGCTATGGTGACTGAATTTATCATAGACTCTCTTATAAAAAACTGCGGAACGGTCACCGTGGGGAAGACATTCACTAAAAAAGCAGGTCCAATCGAGCATATTTGCACTCCTATTGCTGCTTTCATGCCTCCCTCCGAACTTGCAGATGAATACGAGGATAGTTATATCAACAGGCTTCGACAACTTTTGACCGAACTATCACCAACACCGGCTTTATGCGGTTCGGATCGCTCTCAATCTCTTGAATTGATTAGAGACTATGAGAAATTTTCAAGGGAAATGTATGGCGGGTTTTGTGGACCGAATGACATAGAAGACAATACAGCCTTTTTCGTCAACCTTAGATCTGCGAAAGTGTCGAAAAATGCAGTTGCCATATATGCCGGGGGAGGCATTACTCCTCTTTCCAATTCCGATGATGAATGGAATGAAACTGAAATGAAATCTAAAACAATAATCAATCATCTAAAAACTTCAGAAGAATGAGACTAAGAAATTTTCTCACGCTTTTCGCTTCGGTAGCCGTATGTACAGGAATGTATGCCGAACACCTGAAGAGCCTTGATCCGAAAGGAATAGACCCTAACACACCTGCTTCTAAAGACTTTTATCGTCATGTCAACAAAGGCTGGATGGATTCTCATCCTCTTACTCCTGAATATGCTCGATATGGAGCCTTCAACATCCTCAACGACTCAAGCAACAATCGCGTTCGCCGCATCGTCACAGGACTTGCAGCTACCAACCCTCAAAAAGGTACTAATGCATATAAAGTAGCTACTCTCTACGAGCAAGGAATGGACTCGATCCGAAGAAATAAACTCGGGGCAGAACCGGTTAAGCCAATTCTGTCAAAGATTGAAGGCACTTCAAAAGATGGAATGACCGACCTTCTGCTTTGGATGCATAAGAACTATAGCAGTCCTCTCTTTAGCGGAGGTCCGCAGGAAGACCTTGCTAATTCACAGGTCTATGCCATGTATCTTGGAAGTAATAATCTTGGACTCGGCGACCGAGACTACTATTTGCTAAATGATCAGCGTAACAAAGAAGTTCGCGATGCTTATCAGAAACTCATAGAGAAATACATGACTCTCGCCGGATATTCCAAGAAAGATGCCAAGAGAATCGTGAAGAGCGTTATGAAGATTGAGACTGCTCTTGCAGACTCAGCTCTCACACGCGAAGAAAGCCGAAACATACCTGCTCTCTACAATCCCTACAGTTATGAGGATGTAAAGGCAAAATGGAGTAATCTTCCTCTTGACCGTTTCTTTATCGAGACAATGGATATAGAGGCTCCCGAAACCATTATCGTCACTGAACCTCGCTCAATGAACGCAGCCAACAAGCTGGCTGCCGAACTTACTGACCGTGAACTAAAAGATTACTATGCCTGGGAAGTAGTACAAAGTTATGCACCTTATCTTAGTGATGATTTTGCTGATGCAGGTTTTGAATTCAGCAAGGTCATGAGCGGAGTGCAACAGCAGCGTCCACGTTGGAAGAAAGCTCTTGGTGCTACTGAAGGCTACCTTGGTGAAGCTATCGGTGAACTCTATGTCAACGAGTATTTCCCCCAGAGCTCGAAAGATTACATGATCGGCTTGGTTGAAAATCTCCGCAACGCTCTTGGAAAACATATCATCCACCTTGAATGGATGAGCGACGACACAAAAGTTGAGGCTCTTAAGAAGCTCAATAAGTTTACAGTAAAGATCGGCTATCCTGACAAGTGGAAAGATTATTCTGAACTCACCATCGATCCGAATCTAAGCTATGCAGAGAACATCCACAATGCAAATATGTGGGCTCAAAAGGAATATCTGAAGAAATGGGGCAAACCGGTCGACCGTACTGAATGGGCCATGACTCCTCAGACCATCAATGCTTACTACAATCCCCTTAACAACGAAATCGTCTTCCCTGCCGGTATTCTTCAGGCTCCTTTCTTTGATCCGGAAGCAAGCGATGCTGAAAACTATGGTGGAATCGGTGTCGTAATCGGTCATGAGATGACTCACGGTTTCGACGATCAGGGTTGTAATTTTGATGCCAACGGAAATATGGTCAACTGGTGGCAACCCGAAGATGCCGTAGCATTCAGCGAGCTTACACAAGGTCTTGCCGACCAATTCAACAAGGTTGAAATCCTGCCCGGCCTTTTTGCAAACGGTCAATACACTCTCGGTGAGAACATCGCTGACCAGGGTGGTCTCCGTATCGCTATGACAGCTTTCCTCGACAGCCAGAAGAAAAAAGGAGTAGATGTAAATAGCGAAGCAGCCCTCATTGAAGGTCTTACTCCGGAGCAGGTGTTCTATATGAACTACGCCAATCTTTGGGCTCAGAACATCCGTGAAGCAGAAATGCGCAACCTCACCAGCGGCGACGTACACTCCCTTGGAGAAAATCGTGTAAACGTAACTCTTAAGAACATCGAACCATTCTTCAAGGCCTTCAATATTAAGGAAGGCGACAAGATGTTCCGCCCTGCGTCAGAACGTGTCATAATTTGGTAATCTTTTTTGCCATACTTGTTGCGTTAGTCGGAATTTTTGATTAATTTTGCAGAAATAAAAACGAGTCGCCCCATATGGGGCAAAAAATATACAGGTATATGAGCAATACTCTTCCGCCCATAAAAGTATTTGCAGGAACTAAAAGCCATTATCTTGGCGAAGGTATCTGTAAAGACTTGGGCATTGAACTCGGCAAAATGAACATAGAGCACTTCGCCGACGGAGAATTTGAAATATGCTTCGACGAGTCCATTCGTGGCGCCGAAGTATATCTCGTGCAGTCTACATTCCCCAATTCCGACAATCTGATGGAGCTTCTCCTAATGATCGATGCTGCCAAGCGTGCTTCTGCAGCAAGCATTAATGCAGTAATCCCATATTTCGGTTGGGCACGTCAGGATCGTAAAGACAAACCTCGCGTTTCGATAGCTGCAAAACTCGTAGCCGATCTTCTCAGCGTCGCAGGAATTGACCGTCTTATTACAATGGACCTCCACGCCGACCAGATTCAAGGCTTCTTCAATGTGCCAGTAGATCATCTTTACGCATCCTCCGTTTTCATCCCTTATATTGAGAGCCTTCATCTAAAAAATATGGTGATTGCATCTCCTGACGTTGGTGGAGCCAAGCGTGCAAACTCCTATGCAAAATACTTCGATGTTCCCCTCGTACTCTGCCATAAGCAGCGTGCAAAGGCAAACGTAGTGGCAAAGATGCAGGTTATCGGTGATGTAAAAGGTAAAAATGTGGTTCTTGTTGATGATATTGCAGATACAGCCGGCACAATCACCAAGGCCGCCGATCTGATGCTTGCAGAAGGAGCAAACTCCGTAAGAGCTCTCATCACTCACCCCGTAATGAGTGACCCTGCGACCGATCGAATTCTTCAAAGTGGACTGACAGAAATAATCTTTACAGATTCCATTCCCTACGGAAAGGAAAATCCTAAAGCTACAATATTGACTGTCACAAAACTCTTTGCAGATACAATCCGCCGAATCCACAACAATCAATCGATCTCCAGCCAGTATCTCTTCAAGCCGTAAAACAAATACTTGAAGAAATTATTACATCTACAATAATAAACAC
>CAMWLX010000111.1 GCA_947175225.1 uncultured Porphyromonadaceae bacterium | reverse complement strand
GGGGACATCTCTTACTGACGGCAATTACTCATTTACAGCTACCGCTCCAGGCTATAAAGATTACGAAGGTAAGTTCACAGTTGATGGAGCTGATAAGGAAGTGGAATTTACAATGACTCCGAAGGAAGTTTGGAACTACACCGTAAATGCATATGATTCTAATGGGACTCTTCTTGGAGAATTAGGCACTGGAACGGGTTTTGAGAATGAAGGAGTAACCTATTATTATCCAGAATTCTGGCACCAAGGTTCAACTCTCTTCTACAAAGCCTCAAACGGTAGCAATCCTTATTGGGGTGCATCGGGAAATCTTGATAAAGAAAACACTGAGTTTACTGTAAAATACGATGGCACTCCTATCTCCGATGTGGTCTTCTACAAAGAAGCAGAAGAAATTGAGGGCTTCACTTCAAGAGACTCCAACAATGCTCCCATCCGTTGCTCCAACGGTCTTGGTGGCACAGTCGAAGGTGAAGTGCTTCTCACTACCCTTAAACCAGGAAAATACAGTATATTCGGTCAGGTTTGGGGTACTGAAGGACTTACAGCAGGAGTGAAAATCAAAGCAGATTCAGAAGATGGGGAAGACATTAATCTTTGGGAACAGGCATCAACAGGAAGTCTTAAAAACTCTAAATCCGAAGAATTTACACTTACTTCTGAAACAGATTTATATATCTATACTACGGATGGAAACCACAACCGTATGCTCGACCTTATCTATATCACAGGTGTAGAAATGGAACCTGAGGATCCAGTTGCTCGTACAAGCTGGGACTTTACAAATTGGAGCGAGGCTACAGTAGCCAATCTCAAGGCTGGTTCAAACTGGACTGACATTGAAAAAGCTGATGCAACTGCTCCTACAGAAGAAACAAAAGACAACTGCTTCTGGCAGGTAAGTTATGCAAAAGATATTTCACCCAATAAGTACGTTAAAGCTAATGGCGAGTCAATCGAAGAACTCAAAGGCCTTGTTTACACCAATGAGACCAACGGCCGTTCACTCGCAATTGCTGTTAACTATCCCGAAACTTCTATAGGCACCTATCATGGACCATCATATCTCTGGCTCGGTGGCAGTGGAATTAACTACTTTAAGATTCCTAATGTTCCTGCAGGCGCAACCATAAAGATGGGTGTTGAGTCGCACAAGAACACTGATGCCCGCGGCGTTGAACTTTCAATCGCAGGTACAGTTCTCACAGCTCCTGACGGCTCCGAAGTAGAAGCTCCGACTACATACGTAGAACAGGAATGGTTCGTACCTGTTACAGCCGCTGAAAGCAATGATGTCCAAATCAAGAACACCAACGGCTGCCATATCTACTACATTACTGTGACTCCGGGCGCGGAAGTTGAAGGAATCGCAATCAACGACGTAGATGGCAAAGATATTGAAACCCTCGAACTCAAGATTGGTGCAGCTTATCAGCTCACAGCAACTATCAGCCCAGACAATGCTATCAATAAGACCGTAACTTGGAAATCAAGCGACGAGGAAATCGCTACTGTTGACCAGAACGGTAAGGTGACATCTGTCGCTAAGGGCGAGGCAGAAATCACAGCTACTTCTTCCAACGGCAAGACTGCTACATGTAAGGTTACCGTAATAGATGCCGAGATCGTGGTTGAGGAAATCACTATCGAGCAGACCGAAGAAAGCCTCCCCGTAGGAGAATCACTCCAGCTTGTCGCTAACGTAACTCCTGCTGAGGCTTCCGTAACTTGGACATCCAACAACAAAGAAATCGCTACCGTAGACGAGAACGGTAATGTGACTGCTATTGCTGCTGGCGAGGTTGTCATCACTGCTCAGGCCGGTGACAAGACAGCTACATGCACAATTACCGTGACAGTTCCTGTCGAAGGAATCGCTCTCAACTTCAGCAAGCTTACAGTTGAGACAGGCGACGAGTTCACAGTTGGCTACACCATTTCTCCGGAAGATGCAACCGACAAGACCGTCACCTGGTCTTCCGACAACGAAGAGGTCGCTACAGTTGACGAGAACGGTAAGGTTACAGCCCTCGCAGCCGGTAATGCTGTCATCACTGCCAAGGCCGGTGCAAAGGAAGCTTCCTGCACTATTACCGTTGAAACACCCGAAGTAACTGACGGTGCACGTGTGAGGATGACATACGTAGACTTTGATAACCCCGTCACACCTATAGGTAATATCAAGCAAGGCGAGAATTCCAGAGCAGGATACAACGTGATCAATAATAACTCTGTTGGGTTCGTCAATACCGGATGGGGTGAAAATAAGATCACCTATCTTCAGGTAGACGCTTCTACAATCAAGGACAATTACATCACATCAGCTACCCTCACGTTCGAAGCTTCCGGTTCTACTGACAGCAAACGTCAGACTGAATGGGGAGTTGGCTACAACAACTCCGCATGGTCAAGCGCAATGACATATGATTCTGCCGACAAGAGCATCAATACTCTCGGTGTCACCCAAAAGACTTCAACAAAAGCATCCGGAACATTCGAGACATTCTCGTTCGACATTACTGAAGCCATCAATAAAGCAGATGGTAGAATCGCTACAATTCTTGTATATGAGACTGCCGCAGCCGGCGGATACATCAAGAATCCTGTTGTAAAGATCGAATCTACCAATGAACTTGTTTACAATGTCACTTTCGCTGAGACTAATGCAGTCGAAGGCGTGATCGTAACAGTTAATGATCAAGATGCAACAAACGGCATCTCCCTCCCGAATGGAACATACAGCTTCACGGCTACCGCTTCTCACTGCAAGGACTACGAAGGTGAATTCACAGTGGCAGACGAAGATCTGAACGTTGAGTTCGCTATAACTCCACGAGAAGTATGGAGCTACACAGTAAATGCAGTTGACGCCAATGGCGGCTTCATCAAGGAACTCTCTAAGGGAGAAGGATACGAGGAAGAAAACGTGACTTACTATTTCCCGGGTTACTGTCTTCAGGGTTCTACTCTCCTGAGCAAAAAGCACTATACGACGAATCCCTATTATGGAGAAACCGCACTACTCGACAGCGACGGTAAGGTATTCGAGGTGAAGTACGATGGAACAATATCCGACGTAGTCTTCTACAAAGAAGCTGAAGATATGGATGAGTTCACTTCAAGAGACACCAACAACGCTCCCATCCGTTGCTCCAACGGTCTTGGCGGTACTGTTGACGGCGAAGTGCTGCTTACAACACTCCCCGCAGGCCAATACACAATCCACGGACAGGTATGGGGTACCAAAGGGCTGACAGCAGGTGTGAAGATTAAGGCTACTTCAGAAGAGGAGGAAGACACTGATCTTTGGACTCTCGAGTCGACAGGTAGCCTTGCTTCCAGCGATTCAGAGGAATTCACACTTGATGTGGAAACCGACCTCTATGTATACACTGCAAAAGGAGACCACAACCACATGCTTGACTACATCTACATCACAGGTACAGTTGGAATTCCGGCAATAGGTATTACTCTCGAAAAGAGCAAAGAACTTGTTAATGGAGAAACTGTGAAACTTGCTGCAAATGTAGAACCCGTTAACACTACAGACGCTATAACTTGGAAATCAAGCGACGAAACTGTTGCTACTGTTGATGAAGAAGGTAATGTTGAAGCCGTTGGCGTAGGCACTGCTACTATCACTGCTACTGCAGGCGAATTCTCTGCTACTTGCGCTATCAAGTGCTATCCAAAGTTGGGCGATGTCAACAAGAATGGCGCTGTTACAGTTGCAGACGCTATCGAAATCGCTAACAATGTTATCGGAAAGACTACTGTTTCTAAAGAAGAGGAAGAATTCTTTACAAAAGCTGCTGATGCTAATGAAGATGGAACTATTTCTATCTCTGATGCTTCTCAAACTGTTGAAATTGCACTTAATCAACCGACTACCGCATCTGCCGATTCCCGCATGATGGCTGCTGCTATCAATGAGGATGCTGACAAGCTTGTGATCGGTGGATTGAATACTGCTGTCAATGGAGAGACTTCAGTTGCTGTCACTCTCGACAACTCTATGGACTATGTAGCCCTCCAGGCTGATATATTTGTTCCGGAAGGCGTGAACTTCGAGGTGAAGGCTGGCAGCAGAATTTCAGACAGCCATTCATTCCGCTACCATAGATTTGATGATACTCACGTACGTGTCGCTATCTTCAACTTTGGTAACGTTGCATTTGCTGACAACAATGAGCCTCTATTTGAAATCGTAGCTGACTCGCAGCTCGCTGATGCAGCTGACATAACTTTGGTCAACATATTTGCATCTGATTCTGATGCCCATGAATATGCTCTTGGCTCAAGATATGAAAGCACTACAGACGTGGCAGCTCTCGGATTTGACAGCAATGCTCCTGTTAAGGTATATGATCTGAACGGACGCTACATCTCTGACAAGGTTGATGGTCTCGAAGGAGGTTTCTACATCATCCGTCAGGGCAATAACGCTAAGAAGGTACGCATCAGATAATCATTCCACATTGACCTTGTAAGGACGCACGGCTTGTGCGTCCTTACAACAGGGTCGATAAATCTAAAACCAGGAAATACATTTATTAAATAACCAAATAATATGAAACAAAAATTAGTATTAACCATGATGTTGTTGCTGTCGCTTGTCGCGCCATTCGCGACATTCGCCGACAGCTTCAAGGTCAATCCTGTAGACGTCACGCAGGGAGAAACCGCAACTCTTGAGTTTACTCTTGAAAACTCTCAGCCCTTCTTCGGTTTCCAAGCTGACGTAACTCTTCCAGCCGGCCTTACGGCAGGAGCGATCACCCTATCCGACCGCGCTAATGACGGAAATTATTGGGTGGACAGCAACCTAACTTCCTCCGGCATCTTGAAAATAGCTGCCTTCTCCCAGAACAACAAACCATTCTCAGGCAATGATGGTGTTCTCGTAAATCTGGAAGTCGCTGTAGACTCCGAGTTCAAAGGAGGAACTGTCGAGATCAAAAACATTATTTTTACAAAAGAAGGCAATTTAGATGAGAATTTATCTGCTGACACCGCAACGATTGGCGTTGCAGTGTCAGAAATTACATTGAACGAGAAATCTACTGAACTGAAAGTAGGTGAATCTGTCACCCTTTTGGCTACAGTAACTCCGGGAAATGCCACTGACAGTTCTGTAACTTGGACATCCAGCAATACCAATGTTGCTACTGTTGATGCTGAGGGTAAAGTTATTGCAATTGCTTACGGAAAAGGTACAGTTACCATCACCGCTACCACTAAGAATGGTAAGACCGCAACTTGCGAGGTGACTGTCATCGCTACTCCTGTTGAAAGTATCACTCTCAGCAGTGCAACTCTCAGTCTCAAAGAAGGAGCCATCGCAACTCTTAAAGCAACAATTAATCCTTCTACTGCCACTGACAAGACTCTAACTTGGTCATCAAACGATGAAACAGTGGCTACTGTTTCTGCAGAAGGCGTTGTAACTGCTGTCAAAGACGGCACAGCCACCATCACTGTTACCTCTACCAACGGTAAGACTGCAACTTGTAACGTGACAGTTGCTGCAAATATCGTAGATGTAACTTCGATCTCTATCGACAAGGAGACTCTGACTCTTACAGAAGGAGACAACGCAACTCTGACTGCTACAGTCGCTCCTTCTGATGCTACTGACAAAAACGTAACTTGGACCTCTTCCGATGAATCAATAGCTACAGTATCCACTGCCGGCGTTGTTACTGCCCTCAAAGCCGGAACTGCTATCATCACAGCAGCTTCTTCAAACGCAAAGACTGCGACCTGCGCTGTGACTGTAAATCCAGTATTAGCTACTAAAGTCACCCTCGACAAGACAGAGACTTCTCTCAAAGTCGGAGAGTCCGTTACTCTTAGTGCCGTAGTAGCACCGGAAAATACATCCGACAAGACAGTGACTTGGAAATCAAGCGATGAAACAATTGCTTCCGTAGTTGGCGGAAAAATCACTGCCAAAGCTCTTGGCGAGGCTACCATCACTGCCACTTGCGGCTCCGTAAGCGCTACTTGCAAAGTGAGTGTAGTCAAGACTCCTGTCACAAGCGTCACTCTCGACAATCAAACTCTCAGCCTTACTGAAGGCGACAAAGCTACTCTGACAGCCACTGTCGCTCCTACTGACGCCACTTACAAAACCATTGCTTGGACTTCAAGCGCCGAAGCTGTTGCTACTGTTGACGCAAACGGTAAGGTGACCGCTGTTGCAGCCGGGTCTGCTACTATCACCGCAACTGCCGACGGAGTGTCTGCTTCTTGCGAAGTAACTGTTGCTGCTAAGGTGATTGCCGTGACTGGTGTCACTCTCGACAAGACTGAGGCCATTGTCGTAGAAGGCGAAACCGTCAATTTGACTGCTACTGTCACTCCTGAAAATGCTACTGACAAGACTGTCACTTGGGCTACCAGCGATGCTGCTGTTGCTACAGTTGAAAATGGCGTTGTGAAGGCTGTCAAGGCCGGCACTGCTACCATCACTGCTAAGGCTGGCGAATTTACTGCAACTTGCGCCGTGACTGTAACCGCTAAGACTATCGCTGTGACCGGCGTCACTCTCGCCCCGGCAACTCTCGACATGACTGAAGGAGATACTGCTACTCTGACTGCTACTATAGCTCCTAATAATGCTACTGACAAGACTATCACTTGGGCTACAAGCGACGAGGCAGTTGCTACTGTTAAGGATGGCGTTGTGACTGCTGTCAAGGCCGGCAAGGCTACCATTACAGTGACTGCCGGCGACAAGACTGCCACCTGTGAAGTTACTGTTGCTGCGGAGGTCGTTGCTGTGACCGGTGTAACTCTCGACAAGACTGTTGTTAGCCTATTCGTAGGTGAGACTGAGACTCTGAAAGCTACAGTAGCTCCTGAAAAAGCTACTGACAAGAGCGTCACTTGGTCTTCAAGCGACGAAAATATTGCAACTGTTGCGAATGGTGTTGTGACCGCTGTTAAGGCAGGAACTGCTACCATCACAGTAACTGCGAGCGGGTTTACTGCTTCCTGCAAGGTGACAGTGAAGGCTGACAACCGCGTAAGTGTCCCTGTAAAGATGACATACGTCAACAAGAACGATGCTGACAAGGCTTACGGCGAAATCGCAGCCGGTGAGACTGCTGAAGCCGGCTACAACAAGATCAGCGGAGGATCAGTAGCATTCGCCAACGAAGGTTGGAATGTAAACTTTATCACTTATCTTCAGGTTAACGTTTCTGAAATTAAGGGCACATTATTGAGTGCTGCCTTGACATTCGATGCTTCCGGCTCCACCGACAGCAAGCGCAACACTGGTTGGGGTGCCGGCTACAACAGTTCTGTATGGTCAAGCGATATGACTTATAACACTGCTGACAAGACTATCACAACTGTAGGAGAACAGGCATGGACAGCAACAAAATCAGCAGCTACATTTGAGAATCTGTCAATTGACATCACTGAAGCGGTTAAGAATGCTGATGCAGATGGTATGGTGACTATTCTTATCTATGAGACTAATGCCGGTGGCGGATATATCAAGAATCCGGTAGTTTTAGTAGAAGCTACTGAAGCTGAAACTTACGCTGTCACTTTCAAAGAGACTAACGGCGTAGAGGCAACTGTAATCCTCAACAAGCAAGACGTAACTAAGGGTGCTTCCCTTATCGACGGAACATACGATTTCACTGCAACAGCTAAGGGCTATAAGGAATACACAGGCGAATTTACAGTCGCAGGCAAAGCTCTTGAAGTTGAATTCACAATGACTCCAAAAGACACTTGGAACTGGACTGTTAAGAACAACGTCAACAACGACGTTAAGACTGGCACTTGCCTCGAAAACGAACCCGTAACAGTTCCTTACAGTAGATATATCATTGCTGAAGACGGAACTGTATGGAAGAAAGAAGCTGCGAAACAGACTCCTTACACCATTACAATCAATCCTGATAAAGATGGTTATGAAACTACAATAGAATACAGTGCTACTGACATGACCGACGGTCTCTACTTTAAGGAAGCAGAAAACATTGAAGGCATGACAGAAGTAACCGGCTCTAATGCAAACATCCGTTGCTCTAATGCAGCAGGTGGCTATGCAAGTGAAGCTATTGAAGTCTATACTCTCCCACGCGGCACATACAAAGTGACACTTGGCGTTTGGGGCAATGCAGGCTCAACTTTCGTAGTGAAGGCAGATGCAGACACTATCATGACTGCTGAGACTACGGGCTCCTGGCATGAAGCAGTTTCTGAAGAGTTTACTTTGGATAAAGAAACAGCCCTTACATTCGAAGGAGCTACCGCTTCCAAGCCTCTCGACTACATCCTCATCACCGGCACAGTGAATACAGGTGTAGCTGTAACCGGCATCACACTCAACTCCACTGCAGAAATCATCCGCGTAGGGGAATCAGTTGCTCTTATGGCTACCGTCACTCCTGCTGATGCTACAGATCCTACCATTACTTGGACCTCAAGCGACCCATCAATTGCTACAGTTGACGCTGAAGGCAATGTGACAGCAAAAGGCGTAGGAAAGGCTACTATTACTGCTTCTGCAGGCGAATTCTCCGCTAAATGCTCTATCAAGTGCTACCCGCAATTGGGCGATGCTTCGTGGGATGGTGCAATCTTAATCAACGATGCTACCGACATCGCAAACTTCGTGGTTGAAAAGAAAAAGGCTCCAAGTGGTTGGAATCAGACTGAATGGCTCGAATTCTATAAGGCTGGTGCAAATGTCAATGGCGACGAAGATGGCCTGATTACATTTGCCGATGCTTCAGCTGCAGTAGACTTGGCTCTTGACGCTCCTCTGACTGACGCAACTCAAAGACGCATCTCTACTTCTGATGATTCAATGGATGCTCTCGTGATCTCAGGATTCTCTCAGACTGCCGACGGCAGAATCTCTATCCCAGTTGCTCTTGACAACACTACTGCATTCGTCGCTCTCCAGGCCGACATCATCCTTCCTGAAGGTGTGAACGTTGAAGTGAAGGCTGGAAGCAGAGTGGCTGCAACTCATGAGATGAAGACTAAGAAGTTTGCCGACAACCATGTCCGCGTGGCTCTCTTCAACTTCAGCAACAGCGCATTCGCTGACAATGCAGCTCCTGTAATCGAAATCATCGTTGATTCTAATATCGCCGACGCTGCTGATGTAGTGATCGCAAACATCTTCGCTTCTGATGCTGATGCAATCGGTTATGCTCTTGCTGTTAAGTCTAATGTCATCACTGGCGTAGAAGGCATCGAATCTGACGACAATGCTCCTGTTAAGGTATACGATCTCAACGGACGTTACATTTCTGACAAAGTAGAAGGTCTCCAAGGAGGAATCTATATCATCCGCCGGGGCGAAAACGCAAAGAAGGTACGCATCAGATAATCATTCCCCATTGACCTTGTAGGGACGCACGGCACGCCGAGTCCCTACAAGGACAATGAAGTTGTTTAAACTTATTTACGAATTGAAAAATTTACAAAGAAGAGTTAA